>CAZSNX010000025.1:0-4917 GCA_964607945.1 uncultured Candidatus Obscuribacterales bacterium | reverse complement strand
GGACCGTTCTCCGGACAGCAGAATGCAAATCCTGCTAATTCTAAGTTGGATAGATCCAGTGATGGTCGTCCGCAAAGCAGAGCAGCAGCTCAGGGTAGCTACGCCGCACCAGGATTGGTGATCCCGCTTGTATTGATCACCAGCCTTTCGTCTCACGGCCAGCGCAAGGGAACACCGGTCAGAGCAAGCGTGAGTCGGGCGGTGCCATTGCAAGGCGACGGTCAAATTCCATCAGGCACAATCGTTTCCGGTCATGTCACCGAAGCGAAGGGAAATGGCTTTCTAGAGCGCGGCGGCTCGCTCAGCATTATCTTCGATCAGCTCACCCTGCCTGATAGCCGGACATTTCCGCTCAATGCCCATCTACTTGGTGGACTGGGAGACGTGGGCTACGGCAATCTCGCCTACTGGGATACACATGACAGCCTATCTTCTCGACAGCGCCTTGAGAACATGGGGGTCAGCGCAGAAATGGGAACAGTCGGTGGCGGCGCAATCGGATTAGCCGCAGCCCCTGTTTACGGAGCCAATTTTGTGAGGGGTATCGGCTCCGCCACCAGTATTGTCGGTGCGGCAAATGTATTGGGCGGCATGCTACGGCGAGGTCACAATGTGATCGTTCCTTCCGGCGTGCAGTTTCAAATTCAGCTAGATGCTCCGATCCGCATCACAGCCATGCCGGATACTCCCGAAATACCGCCTCTGCCAACGGAAGGAAACAGCAGCGGATTCTAGTGCCTTATCCCAGTTTTGATATTCGCTGCAATTGAGCTTGTCGCAGTTTGATTTTCTCGACAACCGCATCGGGATCTTCGAAATCAAGAATAAAGTGCCGCCAGCCAAAGAGACGGGGACCTCCCCGCAAAGTTAGCTTGGCGGCAAATCTGGAGGCGCTCACACTTCTAATGCTACCCAAATCGAAAGTCTTAACAGCCGGCAGACCAGCAATCGGTTTGACATCAACGGCAATCACCTGACGATTGGTTATTAGCAAGTACTTTTTCGTTCGCCTGTCCCATGAACTGTAGATGGAAAGCAAGAAAATGCAAAAGGCGATCTCCAGCAATACCACCAGGCCGTGTCCGGAGCCGAGAAACTGGAAGAAGGAGACCTTAGCCACCATCGACAGAAAGGCGCAAAACGTCAGAAATACAACCGTGGAGATGCTGATGCTGCGTCCGGCTGATGACTGAAGGAAACTGACGTTGCGATCGATTACGTCCAGCACTTCCTCGTCTTGACTCAAGTGTGGACGCACTCGCTCCAGAACCTCAGGGCTGAGCCGCGAGAAATTGGAATTCAAAATCATTGCAAACTCTCCGATCTGGGTCGAGCGAAAGGCTTCCTTATCATTGACTGCCCGCTGGCGAACTGGCCGAAACTGTTCCTTTACCGTTTAAGAAGAACATTGGGACAGTTTTGACTCGATGTCAGCATACTGTCCAATATTAAAATACCGCTGCCGTTCAGGCTTGGCTCTCGCCCTGTCAGATATACTGTGGCGCACATGAGACAGAGGCAACTCAACTCCGGGCCGCAGCCAGACTGCCTTGAGCCGTCAGGTCAGGACTGTTGAATCAAGCCTCGCAACAACCGATCTATCTTGGAGAACTGCCGATGTCCATTACGATTTCCGAAAAGACTGCCAGACAGAAGGAGGCGGGCTCTATGCGCAAAGAAAGTGACAGCATGGGTCCGATTGATGTTCCGGACAATCATTACTGGGGCGCACAAACGGAACGCTCTCTTCACCATTTCGCCGTTGGTCATGACATCATGCCGCGCGAGATGATAAGAGCATTCGGCATTTTAAAAAAGGCAGCCGCGCTGGTAAATCAAGAGCTGAAACTCCTACCCGATGAGAAAGCCAAATTAATCGTGCAGGCTGCCGATGAAGTGATCTCCGGAAAGTTGGACGAAGAGTTCCCGCTGCGCGTATGGCAGACCGGCAGCGGCACGCAGACCAATATGAATGCCAACGAGGTAATCTCTAATCGCGCAATCGAGCTGGCCGGAGGAGTATTGGGCAGCAAGAAGCCGGTTCATCCCAACGACGACGTCAATATGTCGCAGTCCTCCAATGACACATTCCCGACTGCAATGCACATTGCGGCAGCCGAACAGATAAATCACCGATTGATTCCGATGGTCACAAAATTCCGGGATGCATTGGCTGCCAAAGCCAAGGAATTCGACAAAATCGTGAAAATCGGCCGCACACACCTGATGGATGCAGTGCCTCTTACGCTTGGTCAAGAGTTCTCCGGTTATGTAGACCAATTGGACCATGACTTGAAACGCATCAAAGCAGCGTTGCCGGACATTTACGAACTAGCGATCGGCGGCACCGCCGTCGGCACCGGACTCAATACTCATCCTAAGTTCGCCGAAAAATCCGCAGCTCAGATTGCGAAGGAAACTGGGCTTCCCTTCGTAAGCGCTCCTAATAAGTTCGCCGCGCTGGCCGGACATGAGGCTTTGGTCACTGCCAGCGGTGCACTGAAGACGCTAGCTTGCTCGCTCATGAAAATCGCCAATGACTTGCGCTGGCTCGGTTCCGGTCCTCGTTGCGGATTAGCCGAGCTCCGCCTGCCGGAAAACGAGCCCGGCTCTTCGATTATGCCGGGCAAAGTCAATCCGACTCAATGCGAATCGATGACGATGGTGTGCGTGCAGGTTCTCGGCAATGACACCACAATTGGTATCGCCGGATCGCAAGGCAACTTCGAATTGAATGTGTTCAAACCGGTAATCATCCACAACCTACTGCACTCGATTCGCATCCTGGCGGATGTTTGCTCGTCAGCAACAGAGTTCATGGTGGTCGGCATCGAAGCTGACACTGACAAGATCAAACATTATGTAGATAGCTCCTTAATGTTAGTCACCGCGCTTTCACCGCATATCGGCTACGACAATTCAGCCAAAGTCGCCAAGAAAGCACATGCAGAATCAAAAACTCTGAAGGAAGCATGCGTCGAACTAGGCTTGCTGACTCCCGAAAAATTCGACGAGTTGGTCCGCGCTGAAAAGATGCTCGGTCCCGAGTAAGTTCCGCAGCGGTTGCTCTGTCTTGTCGGGGCGGCTCTGGCAGCCGCCCCGAAGCGAGTACAAAACACAGAACAGGGCATTTATCCGAATGTACGCGCTGGACTGTAAGCACGGCGGCGCTACCAGAGCTGTCCTGGAGGACAGCTCTGGTAGCTGCCCGGTAGCTCGAAGCGTAGAATGATGATAGACAAATAAATAGATTGAAACTGCGGTACCGCTCATGGACGATCGACCTACCGATACTCAAACAAAAAAGGCCTCCATCCGGCGCTTTGTAGCTGTTTGGGTGGCGATAGGGGCAATCTGGGTATTTTATTCGACCAGAGCATTTTGTGCTCGAGAGTTCTACAACTGGGGTCTCTATTACAAACAATTGGGCTGGACGGAAGGCTCCCGGGCGCTGCTGAGCCTTTCCGAGCTGATTGGGGGCGATGCTCCGGAGGGGCAAGCAGCCAGAAGATATCTACATACGAAGGTTCCACGCTATCCACAGCCGGAAGAAGCTGTGCGCTTAAACATTCTCGGCTACAACGCGGACAATGGAAACCACAATTTAGATCAGGCGCAGGCGTACTTTGAAGAGTGCATACGCCGTTATCCGAACTTCGAATGGCCTTTGGGAAACGTCGCGACGATTTACTATCGGCGCGGACAACTGGATAAAGCTGAAACAGCTGCAGCAAAAGCTGTCAGCATCAATCCAGAATACGTAAACGGTTGGTTGGTTTACTCGGCTGTCAAAGCAGGACAAGGCGACCAAAAGGGCGCCTTTGAGTGCGCGGAAAGAGCTCGCCAGTTAGACCCGGACAATCCGGATCTTCAATCTCAAACGGAATCTGCGCATGCCGCAAGAGAGCAGGCAAACCGGCGTCGTTAATGGATGTGGATGTTGGCGCCTTCGCGATACTCTTCCATCTTGTCCCACTCTAGAATCTCTGGCTTGCTTTTGACCAGTTCGTTCCAGGTAATGTGCGGGCGTCCTGTTTCAATCTCCACCATCGAAATACAATCGTCTACCGGGCAGACTTTCGAGCAGAGATCACAACCGACGCAATCTTCTTCGCGCACTACCGGCCACAAACGCTCATTGACTTGATCGGTTATTTTGAGATCTTTTAGATCTATACACTGGTGAGCAGCATCATTGCAGGCGATGTAGCACAGATTGCATTGAATGCACTTGCTGTGATCAATCCGGGCAACCGTCTGGAAACCGAGATCAAAATCGCCGAAATTGGAGATGCGATTTACTGATTTCCCAATGAAATCATTGCAGGTTTTGAAGCCCTTCTCATCCATCCAATTGGACATTCCGTCGATCATATCTTCTACGATTCGGAATCCCCAGTGCATGACGGCAGTGCAAATCTGCACCGACGTAGCACCCAGAAGCATAAACTCGACGCAATCGCGCCAGTTTTCGATGCCTCCGATTCCAGAGATCGGTATATTCGCCTTTTGAACCTCGGGATCGCTTGCTACAGCTGAAAGCAGGTGCAAGGCAATCGGTTTGACTGCCGGTCCGGCATAGCCGCCGTGCCCGCCCTTGCCGCCAACATCGGGGATGATTCGGAATGAATCGAGATCGACTCCCATGATGCTGTTGATCGTATTGATCAACGAAAGCGCCGAGGCCTTGCCCTTGACCGCGGCTCGCGCCGGTTGAACGATATCGGTGATGTTGGGCGTCAGCTTGACGATTACCGGTTTGGTGGCAACATCCATTACCCATTCGGTAACCATGCAGGTGTACTCCGGAACCTGCCCCATCGCCGATCCCATTCCACGCTCGGACATTCCGTGCGGGCAGCCGAAATTGAGTTCGAAGCCGTCAGCTCCGGTTTCCTCGACTCGCTTGATGATGTC
>CAZSNX010000024.1:0-19744 GCA_964607945.1 uncultured Candidatus Obscuribacterales bacterium | reverse complement strand
AGCAGATCAAACAAGCGTTGACTGCTGCAGAGAAGGACTGGGCGGCCAAGAAAGTGAGCGACAAGGAATACGAAGCGGCACTCTACATCTTCCAAAGAACAATCAATACACTTCCGGTCCAAGACCGATTTGGACTGCTCCGGTTCGAGATGGATTCCGGACTGATCAGCAAGGAAGGTTACGAGTCAATGCTGATCACGACAATGGTTAAGGCTCGCCAGGATCAGCAAAAGGCGATGAGAGAAGGAACCTTTACGGAACAGCAACAAGAGCAATACCTTGCTGCGGTTCAAACATTTCACAACAATCTCCGCCAATTGGCGCCGGCAGACCAAACTGCCATCAAGAAATCAATCGCCGAGATGCTCAAACACTGACTTCAGTACTAGGACTGGAAAAGACCGTTAATTGTTAGGTTAGATCGCAATTAGGCAGTACAGAGAGAAGAAAAGATGGACGAAAAACCTCAACACCCTGAAAAACCCTCGAATCTGGATCCGTCTTTCATGTCATACGAAAAGATGGAAGAAGATCCGTTCTTCAAAGAGCTTCTCGATACCAGAGTTCAAACAATTTCTCAATCCAGACGAAGTATAAGCGACCTCGGTCAGATCTCCAATCTCAGCTTGCCTGAAAACTGGATAGCAGGTCAGACCCAAGCGAATGCTATCGCAGCAGATCTCTACAAGGAGTACAACCCACCAAACGACAGCGACGTCAAACTGTGCTTCTACTATCGAGGCATGCGGTGCAGCGAGCCGGCAGGCGACGCCTTCCGCAAGGTACTGAGCAGTACAGATCATCAATTGGATGCTGCTGAGTATCAATCACTGCAAGAGATCTTGCGCAACAAATCACCGGAGTATTTCTCAATGGGAAGTGCTTACACCAAAGAAATCAATGGCAAGCGCATTTTGATAGTCGAAGGCAGTTACGACAAATCGAATGCATCGGCCATCAGCAACAAGACTATGTACATCGATTCGGATAGTAAGGGCACAGCGGTTCAAGAAATTTATTTTCAAGCTCCAACCCAAAAATTTCAGAAACACTTCGGCGAAGTCGATGGCGCCCTTAAGTCCATCGAATGGAAATAACCTAAACCAGCTATATCAGTTCACGCGCGACACTTTCTGCCTAGACTCGCGGATAGCCGCCAGCAATTCCCAGAGCACACCCTTGTTCCTCAACTCGGAAAATGGTTTGAAGTTCACAAAATGATGACTTGCACCCTTTGCCACCAGATTGTGATCTAAGTCATCAAACAACTCCTCGGCCCCGATCGACTCGCCCACCTGCAAGAAGGTGATACTGACCTCACCTGGTTTGCTTACGTTCTTCGAAGCTTCAATCAATACGTCCTGCAATGGCTCTCCGGCATTTTCCAATCCATCTGTAAGCACAAGAATCGTGCACGGCTTAGTTTTGTTCTTCGGCCGTTTCAGATAATCACTTAGCACCGCTCTTAGTGGCGCCGCAAGATTTTTCTGGGTGCCTTCCGGCTTTACACTGCCAAAGATCTGCTTCAGCTCCCAAAGCGTGACTCCGTTTCTCACCTGAAATGTGTTATTGAACAGGACGATGTTAAAACCGCCATCCAAGACTCTGTCTGTAGACAAAAACAGATTATCCATTTGCTGCTTGCACCACATCCATTTGCTCAAATCGCCAGGACATCCAGCATGATCGTCATTCATTGACTCGGAGCAGTCGAGTAGGATGGTCACTTCGTATTGATTGAGCGTCTTGAGTTCCTTGTCGAACGGAGAATCTCCGATTGAGAATGCTATCTTTCTCGACTCAAATTGAGACCGCAAACCGGTTACGTCAGTTGCTACATTCGCCTGATAAGTCCTTCCAGCTCGCTCTATCTGCAAAACCAATGCATTGTCACCAGCCGATACGCTAAGCACGCGATCACCTTCTCTCAACCCGGAAAACGATGCCGCGCTTCCGATTGCTACTTTGGAGATATTGGCGGGAAGCGACCGAGCGCTCAATTGTATTCCGGCTGCCGAGCAGAGCCAGGTCATTTCGTCGATGTGCCCGTACAGCTTAATGGCTTGTTTTGAGGCAGGCTTGGAATGTGTCTTGCCCTGGCCTGGAGCCGGACTCGAAGCGAACATCAAGCATGACAAGGCGACAGGTAATGCCAAAATCGGACAAATGCCACTCATCCCAAGACCATCAGGTATGCGAGATTTCATTACTGAGAACCCGCATGCCGCTTAACGCTGCCTGAGCGCCTTTCAGGCAGCTTCTTGGCGGCAGCTTTTAGCTGAGAAGTGGAGCTTGCCGGTGCGTCCGCCGGCAATGCCAATTCCGGTCTATCTCCAAAATTGACATAGTTGCGCACATACATATCTGTGCCAAGCGGGACGAGTTGAATGTTTCCGCTCGGTCTCCTCAGTTGACTGTTCATCTGTCCGACCTGTGCCACCATTCCACCCACCTTCTCCTTTGCCCCAGCAATTGCCGCATCGACTCCCTTGTAATAGCTTTCCTGCAACTCCTTGATTCGCTTTTTAGCCAGTTCTACTGTTCGAGAAACCTCTTGCTCTGTTTGCGTCAAATTATTGTAGTTGTCAGCGCGTGGTACTCGAGCCGCCGAAGCGTGATACTCAGCCGTCATATGCTTGTACATTGCTACACTGGGACTTTCGCTCGCCAAAAGGTCGAGTACGTCTTTTATCAGGTTGGCTCTGGTTTGAAACAGCTGTTGATCCAATTGATCCTGCTTACTCTCAATCGTGCTCTTCAATTGTAGAAACACCTGCTTAGCCATTTTGCGAGTCGCTGGTTGATATGTGCTCAATTCTCCAAAGACATCCTTAACTGTCATGAACTTGGCTGTCACTTCCGGCGTAATGTCTGTTCCAAAGGGATCGAACGGCTTCTCCGCCTTGAAGTATTCCATCAATGCTCCCAAGGCGGTTTTAGCATCATCAGGTCTTTCCTGCGGCATTTGCGGAATTGCTCGCGCGTCAATTTTGGTTGGAGCCAAAAGCCGGTTTTCGAGCCGCAATTGTCGAGTTTGAAGATCCGCAACTGTATTTTCCGCCTCTCTTCTGACTCTTTCCATTTCAGTGGCGTAATTGGGAGTGTTCCTTTGATTCATCGACTGCAGCTCATCCTGCATGCGTTGCCAGACGTTATCAATTTTGACCTGCAGCGATACTCGATGACTCTTGATCTGCTTGACCGCATCATTGAAATTCTTGTCCAACGCCTGCGTCGACATCAACGAGTCCTTGGCCGCCTGGACTGCTTCCGGCTCAATTTGAGTGGAGGTTTGCGCTGTCTCCTCGCCGCTGCGGCTCGACGCTGATAAGGTCTCAAGGGCGCCCAGCGCGTATTTACCAGCCTGGCTGCCTGGTGACAAACGCACACAGGCCGAGTACATATGAGCAGCCTTGTCCGTCTGCTTGTTGTGCAGATAGCTGTTTCCAAGGTAGTAATAAACGATTGGATCTTCCGGCGTCATGCAAGCGCGCTGCTCGAGCAGCTTGATTGCAGCTGCATAATCAGCCCGATTGTAAGCCGCGATTCCGTCCTTCGCCAGACTGGCGGCATCTATACCGGTTACACTGCCAGCCCACACTACTGTCGCACCGGCAGTTGCAAACAGTATGGATAGAAGGAAGGCTTTAACCATTGATCCGGGACCGTTGTCGAACGGATTCATAAGTACGCTGTACCACATTCAGCTATCGACTAATCTGGAATTGCGCGTGTAAAAGTAAGCAACCTACTGAACGAATCAGTCTGCTGCTAGATTCCGGTCTTGGCTTTGAAGATGAATCCAACGATTGCCAGCAAAACGGTCATCGTGATCAACTGCCAGCGCCTGAGCTGCTGCACCTTTTCCAGACCGACTATATTTAAATAGACACCGTAGATCAAAGATGCGATGCCCCCGATTGGAATCGGACCAAGCGCCAGCCACGCAAACAGCAGCGTTGCCTTGCTATATGCCAGTACCCTAAAAGTGCCTTCAAAGTTGCCTTTGCCACCAAGTCCTCGGCAGATCAATGTAATAATGCCGGAAGCAGCCAGGATGCCGACGATACTGCTCAATACGGCAGTAATCACAATCATTGGGCTGAGTTTGGAGATTGCCTGAAGTACAGCGAAGATCGAGGCAGACAGCAGTAGAAAGATACCCGGCTGAACGAAGCCACCCTCAACCGGCATATTGCCAAAAAATATGCCCGGCGTGAACAGGACTGATTTTGCAACCAGAAAGTATGATTTAACAATGCCAACCTTCAAGCTTGGCTTTTCCTTGTTGCTATCGGTCTTGCCGGGAAGTGCGTCTGGTTGATTCTGTAAATTCAAGTCCGGATCTTGCATAGTCGTTTCCTATCGGCTAAAGCCAAATTCTATCAGCGAAAGCAGTCTCAGACAGCCTTACAAAAGCAGCGTCTATGCGCGTCACCGCCGCCGCTGCATGAGGGCGACGGCATCTCCATGCGGTCCGGTCAAAAGGTAAATTACTCCTGCCGGAGCGGGCAATTGCTCCTTTCGCTTCCAACCAAGTGGTTCCAACCTGGCTGTAGCATCTGACAGATCTTCAACGGAGAAGACAGGATGCCAGCCGGGCTCCAACTGTTCGTACAAAAGCACTAGCGGTCCGGGCCCGAGATTCAGCGAGACAGCGCGCTGCCCCGGCTCTCCGCTCGACCACGACTGTCGAGCATTGAATGTCTCCCGGTAGCGAGCCAGGTCTTGCTCAAAATCGAAACAACCAACTGCCAGGTGCTCGAAACGCATCTTGTGGTCCGATATCAACGGCGCCGGCGGAGCGGCAGGAACAGCAGGCGGTGCCTGCCGACCGCGCGCAGACATGCTCAGCTTAAGCAGGAGGGCGCAGGTGCGTTGTTTAAATTCAAAGGCCTCCTCCACTCTTCCTTCCGACTCAATCTCCTTTGCCAATCGGGAGAGTTCGGCTGCAATCTCCTTCTGACCGTCTCCGACCACAGAGCGGACTTCGTCGACCAATTTGTCATAAAGGCGAGCAGCAGAGTCTCCGTCCTTCTCCCTGAGCGCTGCATCGGCAGTCTGCCGCAAAGAATTGTTACCCGTCACGCAATTCTCTCTTTCCAATTCACCGATCCCCTGCCATTATTCCCTGAACATTGGGATTTTGCCTTAGTTTCAAACTAAAGGAATCATTGCCGAAGAGATGCGACTCTTGACGACATTTCGATCGATTCGAAAGACTGCCCCGTCCTGGCTGAAACCACCGCAAGGAAGAATTCAGGACCTAACTCTCAATCTGTCGGGAAATTTGTGTGGAATCTCACCTATTTATCTCGACCAAACAGTAGAGACAGTACCAGGGCAAAACGGTCTATGAACCGGCTAATCGGCGAGGGAGGAGAACACAAATGCTCAAGATAGGCAAAGGTCCGCAGGTTCAAGCGCCAACTTTTCAACCACGCAAGACTCAGGTGACTTTGACGGACCTCTATCAGCTTTGCGCGCAAGTCTCCCGCTGCCCCGAACAACCAGCCCACTTGGTCTGGAACTCTACCCAGGGTGACTTTACTATCGTGGCCAAAGCGGATGCTAAGCTGGGAGCAATTTGGCAGCTGATCCAGAAGACACGCTTCGAAAGCATTACGTTGTGGACCATCTCAACAGGCAACGTACCGGAAGTACACAAGAAAATTATGCTCCAGGCCGGCTAAACTCCTTAACCTCCCTGTGTCAAGATGGAGCAGGGAGACCTTCGGAGCGGCAGAGTGAGCAGTAGCGCCTATCAGATAATTCACAGCTTGCCTGGACGGATTCGAGTTCGATTTCAGGCAATTTACCGCGATGCGCCGCTGGCCAATGGACTCCGCGACCTATTGAACACCCAAGACGGGGTTCGCTTGGCTCGAACCAACCCTGATTGCGCAGCGGTTGTAATTTCGTTCAATCCCGAAGCATTTGATCCACTCGCTTGGCTGGATCGACTAAGACTTGATGACATCAAGCGGCCGGAACACCGAGCTCAAAGCAACGGGCGCTTTCCCAAGCCACTAGCAGCGCTTCGAAGCGCAACCTTTTCCTTGGAAGCGGTTCTTTCGCCTGGCTTGCAATTGACTCTGGCAATGGCGTCGCTTGTGTCAACTTTAGTCGGCGCGCCAAGTTTGGTGGCACGCTCAATTCTCTATCTAGCGACCATACCGATTCTCAATCGCGGTTTACAAACTGTACTGGAAGACAAAAGGCTTGGAGCTGATGCTCTCGACGGCGTTTCCTGCCTATTTCTCATCCGTGAAGGCAGCTTGCTGCCCGCCGCAGTCATGACATCATTGATCGGCTTGGGTGAGTTGATGCGCGACCTCGTCACTAAGCGCTGCCAAACGATGATCACTCACCAGCTGGCTCTTTCCAAACGTTCCGCCTGGTTGATCAATGACGACAGGCGCGTCCGTGTGCCGGTGCTGGAACTAAGGGCGGGCGACCGGCTAGTTGTTTATCCGGGTGAGTTGATTACTTGCGATGGAACGGTAGAGTCCGGAGTCGGAACCGTGATTCCGGCCAGTCCGGAAACGGAGTTCGCTCCGCAATCCATTACTGCCGGCGACTTCGTAAGTGCGGAAACTTTACTCCTGGAAGGCAAGCTCTACATTCGCAACGAACAGGGTCCCAAACTCAGCCCGTCTGACCCGGTGCGCGAAAAGGAGAAGAAACGCTGGTTGCAGCGCACCAAATTGCACCGCTTCGCATTGCATAATGCGTACGAAAGAGTCTGGCCCGTATTAAGCGTCGCAGCTTTGCTCTTCGCCTTCACAAAAAACATTCATCGGGCAATTACTATCATTTGTTTCGATTTCATTACAGGCATCAAGATAGCGATACCAACTGCAGTGTTATCTTCCCTGTTCAAGGCTGGAAGACGGGGGATTGTAATTCGCAATGCAACAGCGCTGGAGCGCCTAGCGGAGATTGACACCATCATTTTTGCTCGCAGCGGCACGCTCACATCTTTGAGCCCGGAGATAACCGAGATTCATACTTGCGGCACCTATTCAATGGAAAATGTTACTCGCCTGGCTTCAGCAGTAGAACAACGATACAGTCACCTCGGCTCCCTTGCCATCTATAATTATGCCCATCTCAATTCAATCCCTGTTCCTGAGCGCACCAGTTCTCATGTAATCAGCGGTCTTGGAGTTGGAGGCGAAGTCGAAGGGCACAGCGTTTTGGTCGGCAGCACACGCTTGATGGAGCTCAGAGAGATTAGCCTCGAGCCTGCCCGAGAGTTTCTGCAAAAATGCGCTGAAAGAGGCGACTCTCGCATTTGTGTATCGATAGACAGACAGCTGGCTGGCGTAATCTCATTCAAGGACTCTCTCCGCAAGGAGATCAAGCGAGTTATTCGAGCGCTCGACAGGATCGGCATTTCCGAAATTGCCATGATGACAGGCGGCAGCAAGGATGCCGCCGAAGCGCTGGCAGGTCAGGCCGGAATCGCAACCGTCTATGCCAGGACATTACCTGCAGACAAAGCGAAGGTGGTGCAAGACTACAAGCTGCGCGGGCGCAAAGTTGCCGTTGTCGGCTACGATACCGCCGACTCCCTGGCCCTTGAGCAAGCTGATGTTGCCATCACACTCGGTACCGGAGCAGACGTCGCTCGCCACCGCGCAGATGTCGTTTTAACCTCTGAAAGCCTGAGAAGTCTTGTCGAAGGCATTCAAATCGCCCGCTCCGGAATGGCATTAGCTAAGGAAAACATCGTTTTGGTCTCCGCACCGAACTGGCTGGGAATGTTCCTGACCGTAGCCAATCAAGCCGACTTTCTATCTGCCACTTTGCTAAACAACGGCTCCGTAATCATCGGCGCCGCAAATGGACTTCGCCCACTGTTAGACAAAGGCAAGCCCATACAGTAAGACGTTGCATGCTGTCAATGAGAAGCACCCTTGACTCGGCAAGTAGCTGCAGCCGCTAGTTTGCCGGAGCACCGACACCAGGTTGGGGTGTCAACTTGTTTTTCACCATGTCCTGCAAACCTTGCTTCAACAGTCCGCCTAGACCGGTTTGTTGCTGCGGATAACCAGTCTGTCCCTGACCGATGCCCGCTTGCCCGATACCAGCCTGCCCGATGCCTGCCTGACCTGTTTGCACTACAAACTGCAATACTCGTGGATCCTGCGCATATAACCTTCCGGACTGGTCAATCACAATGTAGAGGGCCTGACCGGAATTCATATTTGTCAGCATGTACTGACCGGGAGTGAGATTTGATGATCCGGCCGGCACCAATCCCTGCTGCGCCTGAGCTTGTGCAGCGCAAAACGCCGCCAGGGAAAGCGATAGCAACCATCCGTACATTTTCATACAATTTTCTCCTCGGCAATAACACAGCCCGCTTGACAAACCGCTTCCGCCGATTGACAAACTGCCAACAATACAATCAGAACTGCTGGACATTTTACATTGTGGAATACGTCTAAATTCCCATTGCATGACTAGTAACTTAAGCTAAAGTTGTCTAAGTCACTGCCGCCTCACCCTGATGACTTTACGCAGTTCTTTAGCCAAACAAGCCATCGGACTTCTGATTTGCTCGGCAAAGTGCAAGAACGCCCTGTCCCAAGAGACTACTCAGTCACTCAAGCCGCTGAAGCTTCATGAGGCTGTCGCAGGCGCGCTTGGCAACAATGTCGGCATCAACAACAGTCAATTGGAAGTTGGCATTTGCAAGGAAGAAGTAGCAGCCATTCGCACTCACTTTTTGCCGACTATTAAATTCACCGCGCTCGGTCTGCAACTTTTGACACCACTCAACTTTTCTTTCGACAAGGGAGTGTTCGGCGATTTTGAAGGCACCGGTCGAGCGTCCGGCGCGCTTACATTCGCTACATTAAGCCTCGTCCCGGTTATCAATGCAATTGCAGTGCTGGCTCTCAAGATAGTCAGCTGGGAGTCCTAGATTCCTGGTTTCACGACTTTTTCACAGGCTGAGTTTAACTTGTGCCTTAAGCGTGTGCAGCGATTCAATCGGAGATTACTATGAACAACCACAGTTGTGGCGGAAAGACTTGCGCTTTCTGCAGAGCCCTCGACAGGCATTGGGAAAAACGGGCAGGTGATGCCAGAGTCAAGCCGGACGAGCAATTGCTCAGGCGATCTTGGGAAGTATCAAGTGCCAATCAACTCGAATTCACCAAGAATTCGTTGGAGTCGAAGAGCCTTGAAGAGATGGAAGTCTATGTGCTGCTCGACAAGCTGACTGGTCTTTACAATTCACGATCGCTGGAACGAGAGCTGAAGCAAGAGATCCAACGAGCGCAACGCACCAAGAAGCCAGTATCTCTCTGTATGATTGCAATCAGAGGCTTGGAGGACTTTGCGCAATCCAACGGAGTTCTTGCCGGAGACAGCCTGTTAGCCTTAGTGGCTTCGACCGTCAAGAGGACCATCCGCGAAATTGACATCGGCTGTAAGTACTCATCTGAAAAATTCGCAATCGTCCAGCCGGAAACCAATCAAGACGGTGCGCGTATTGCTGCAGAACGATATCGCCGGTTGATTTACTCCAGCTTGAGCACTGCATACGGTACCAATCATCCATTTACGGTCTCCATTGCGATTGCCTCCTACCCGGTCAATGCACGCAAGGCCGACGAGCTGCTCGACCAGACTTCCAAAGCTCTCAATTTCGCGATGATACAAGACGGCAGTTTCATCTCTCAAGCCGCCGCGGTCGTATAGCTAAGCGACGGACCAACCGGATAAACCAAAATGCCTTTTCAAAGCCGCCAGATCGAAGCTGGCGGCTTTGTCTTAATCAATGGATGCCTGTACTGTCTCCTGATGCACCATCAAATTGAAGACACCAAGTAGGTGACATCAAATCACGCCAATTTAAACAGGTTGGAATCCTAGGCTTGCAGCTCTTGAGCGATCCGAGCTAGCCTCAGCGGACTTCGAAAGACGATCATACGTTTGCGCTCTAAAGAAGTAAGCAGCACCGTCATATTCATTTATCTCAATGGCTTTGCCAAACGCCGTGAGAGCATCGCTGTACCTTTTCAGCTCGGTCAGAGAGCGCCCTTTCATCACATAGGCTTCAATGCCTCTGATACGGATAGTTTCAGGCTCTCTCATAAGTCCCTCTATCATCCCAACGTCTTGAACGGCCTGTTCAAAATCGCTAGTAGCGAAAAAGATTTTGCCTCGCTGCAATAGCGCTTCAATACGCTTCACTCGCCCTCTATAGCTTTCGGCATCTGGATCAGTCTGATAGAGCTCAAGCGCCTTCGATAGCTGCTTGAGTCCCTGCTCTACCCTACCCACCCGACATAAAGTCTTTCCGGCGTTCACTAGCTGTAGGGGATCATTAATCTCGTCGGAAGCTAATTGATCGTAATAAGATTGGACATCCGCACCGCAAGTCAGATAATTCGTCCCCTCAAAAGGTAGAATACCCTGCTTGCTCAACCTGTTGTAAGTTTCGCTGCTAAGCAGAAGGAATGCAAAAAAATCGCCCTCTGTTACCAGCGAATAAAATTGCCGATCATCTCCAGCTGCTTCCAAACAACCATTAAAGAACTCCGCTACGTTAGCCAATGAAGAGCCATCAATAATGCTGATTTCTCCAGTGGATGACTTCACTTCCAGGTTGTCGTTCTTGACCGTTAGTAAAGTGAACCAATTCGGTCTCCGCATCACCGTACAAAACTCTTCAATGATATTGTCTGTTTCCTGTCCGTATCGCCAGTCATGCGCGATGTACCCGTCTTGAAAGCTCGCCTTACATCCGGCATCGGTACCGCGGTAATAGCCATCTATCAGAATGAATAGAAGACTGGCATCAATGGTGTCACCCATCTCAAGCCCAATCTCGTCGAGTGCATTGTTGAGTAAGTTAGCCTTGAGCCCTGCAATCAGTCCAACGTCCTGCAATTTTTTAATGGCAGTTTTTACGGTCGGTAATGCTTTCTTTGCCATAGTTTTCGCTCGCTAGCAGACTAAGCGCCCTTTCTACAAAAAGGCGCTTAGTTTACCACAGGCAGTCATGAACTTCAAATTGCGCATTCAGCTGCCTATTACACAGAGTCCGACAAACGTATTACAAAAGAGGAAATTGTCGCGCTTCCGCACATCCAGGGCGATCTCGGTGCCAGCACCAGCGAAGCTGCCTGGGTCGTGACCTCATACTCAATCGCCAATGTAATTACGATGCCTCTGGCCGTTATGTTCGGAGACATGTTTGGCAAGAAGAGATACTTCATCTTTTCAACGATCGGATTTACAGTCGCTTCGATTGCCCGCGGATTGGCTACCGACCTCATGTCTCTGGTATTGGCCAGAGTTGCTCAGGGGCTCTTCGGCGGCGGCTTACTTGCAAAAGCGCAAGCCTCTTTATTTGAAGGATAGAGCGGCCACCATGCAGAGCTTTGAAAAGGCCAAGCAAGATAGTGACGTTGCCGAAGCGAATCTGCAAGCGGCTCATGAATCATACCGGCAAGCGCTAGCCAGAGTCCAACAGGCGACGCAAGCGGTCTCCGATGCAGAGGCAGCGGTGACAAGAGCAAAGGGAGCGGCGCAAAACGCTGCTGCCGCTACTGCCCAAACTGAAATGACGAAACGCAATCTGCCATTCGAGCAAAGCATACATTCCTCGACCTGTTAAGGGAAGTTCGCACGTCTCATGACGACAGCCTGGGCTCCGACAAGCGAATCGAAAGAGCAAGCATTCAAATCAGCGCCGCCCAGGAAGAGCTCCGCATTGCTAGAAGTCGAATGGAATCAGGCATTGGTCTCAACATTGATGTGCTCAACGCCCAACGCGATTTAACCGCAGCTAGTATCAACAAGGCGCGCGCCGTGATCGATTTCAACATGGCACAAGCTCAATTGCTTCAAGACATCGCAAGCATATCGATCGACGGGCTCGTAACAGGGATAAAACTCTAAACTAAGCGCACGCTCTCATTGGCGCGTGTTGCTAGCTTGCGGCCGAGCTAAGTAGGCAAAGTAAACTCACCGGTATCCCTGCTATTGAACTTGCTCATCTTTGCATAGTTTGGAGCATTCTTGACCAGCCAGTCGTAAATCAAGTAGAGATGGCTATCTTCGACTCTGAACAAGAGCGGCACCACCTTCAATCCCGGGAAGAGCTTCTCGATCCGATCAGCCTCCTCGACCACGAAATCCAATTCGTTGCCGATCTCTCGACTCAACGAATGACTGTCGAAAAACTCCACAGCCCGGTCGGACTCCCAGCTGAACCCCTTGGTCAACACATCGATAAACTGCTCTCTGTGCTCGCTGGTATTAGCCATAGCGCAATTGTTATGGGCGATCAAAGCCATGTAGCGAACGCCTTTGCTCAACGCCAAAGCAACGGCGAATACTGCTCCTGCCATATTGGCGCCTTCCCGGCGAACAATATATGCCCAATCCCTGGGAATGCTCAAAGCGTTTCGGAAGTCGATGCACATTCCGATTAGCAGCGCCGCACCGTGAGCTTGATGCTCATCGATCAAACCGAGATTTTGTCCCTTAAGCAGAGTTTCCAGAGGAGTTCCCCGCAGTGCTTCGGGAACTTCCTCGGTACTCAAGACCGGAAACAACCATTCCAAGCCGGACTTATTCACCGGCTTAGACTTGCCACGAGCAGCTTCAACCAGCCGGGCCATTGGACTCGATTCATCGAGCATTGCGTTGTGCAACCGGCAATCTTTAGGCGCGTAACCACCCTTTTCTTCGCAGCCGCGGCATGAGCTACCAAGCAGCTGTTCGTTAACGCTGATCACGGCTGTATGGTAGCTGCTGTATATGTTCTCTCGCCCAATTTTCTCAAGCGCTCCGCTTTTCTCCAAAAGCTGTAAAGGTTGCTGCGGAAGCTCAGCAATTACCAGCTTGCCTCCCTGGCGTTCCAGCTGATTTCTGATTGACAGCAGTGTTTCCACACCGGTCAAATCCATTACCCGTGCCGCCTTCATGTGCAGTATCACCACCTTCACATCGGCAACGATCAAGATGTTTTCAATGAACCTTTCGGCTGCACCAAAAAATAGCGGCCCGTCCACAACATACGTACGCACGAACTTGCACGTGGGTAGAGTAGCTTCTACACCGTTGGCCTCCTGCTCGCCCTGCGGCACAATTTTCACATCGCTAATCTGTCTTATAAACAGCGCACAAGCAAAGACCAAGCCTGTGAACACACCGGCTGTCAAGTCGACTGCCACTGAAGACATGGTCGTAGCGATCGCGACGAAGCTCTCCATTCTGGAGCTTCGCCACATTTGCGACATGGCGTCCCATTCAATCAACCTTATCCCTGTCAGCATCAAAATTGAGGCCAATGCTGCCAGCGGTATCTGCTCGGCGTACTTGGCCAGGAAGAAAATCAAGCACGCCAACGCCAGGGAATGAACCAGAGCAGAAAGCCGGGTACAGGCACCAGCCCTTATGTTGACAGCAGTTCGAGCGATTACTCCAGTAACCGGAATCCCTCCGAAAAATGGCACCACCAGATTTGCCAGTCCTTGACCGATCAATTCTTGATTTGAATGATGGCGAGACGAGCCGGTCATACCGTCAGCGACCGAGGCTGATAACAACGATTCAATTGAGCCAAGCATGAAGACGGTAATCGCCGTTGGAAACAGCACGCCAAAGTCGTTCCAGGTAAGTTCGGGAATTCTCGGTAATGGCAGCATATTGGGAATGGTGGCAATATCTTTGACGACTGGCACCTTAAACTGAAGCAACGAGCACAAAAGCGTCGCTGTAAATATGGCAACCAGCTGGCCAGGAACAGCCTTGGTTACTTTCGGTGTGAAATAAGCAATCAATAGACTGATAGTTCCAATCACGATCGCGTAAAAATTCATTTCTTGATGCACCAAGCATCTACGCCAGATATCCAGCATATCCAAAATGAATTCCGGAATAAACGGAAGCCCGGCCAATTGCGGTTGACCGGCGTGGGCCACTTGTTTGGCAGGCAGCCCAAAAAAGTCATCCAGAGCGTTACAGAAAACCAGCACGCCGATTGCATTGGCAAAGCCCACGATTACAGGCATCGGCAGAAACGATATAAATCGCCCTAGTTTAAACACACCTGCCAATAGCTGAAAAACTCCGGCGATCAGGCAAACCAACCAGATCGCATCGATGCCATAATTCCGAGCAAGTTCAATCAGAACAACAGCCATTGCGGCAGCCGGCCCGGTAATGGCCACTCGTTGTCCGCCAAAGAGTGCGCCGATTATTCCGGCAATGATACCGGTGGTGACGCCGACTCCCGGTTCCACTCCGGCGGCGATCGCCAGAGCGAGGTTAAGCGGAAGGGCAACAAGCGCTACCGTCAGGCCGGCCCAGATGTCCTTGGGAATAGTCTCCTTCGAAAACATCTGCTTCCATTCGGAAAGCAGATAGCCGATTTCTATCCCAATAAAGGTTTTGCTGGCAATTGCTTTTGTTTCATTCATAGCATCTCTCAAGAGCTCAGCTGCGCGCTAAACCGTTGATTTGCAGCGAATTGTCGACTCTTCTTTAGCGCTCTGTGCAAGTGCCAGCAATACACAGAGCAATTCCTCAGATAGATTAGCATGTCGTAAAGGCAGCGGGTCAATCAATACTTGGCAGCTCCACCGAGAATCAATCGCCCGGTACAGATACAAATCAGCCGCGAACGATTCCCTTCAACCCTGATTCTGCCGGCTGATAGTTAGGAAACACTTCCTGCATCCCGGACTTCGAAATTTTCATATGTTCGCCCAGCACAGTTGCTAAGACGCTCCTGAAATCAGTGGTAACCGGCAAATCCCGGCCCTCGTACAGTTGAGAAGAGGCAAGTCCTCTCCAGTTTCCATAAACTTTTCCACCGGCTATACCACTACCCAGAAGAAGCATCATATTGCCGTGTCCGTGATCTGTCCCGCTATTGCCATTTTCTTTGACAGTCCTGCCGAATTCGGACATTACAACTATAAGAGTGTTCTTGTATTCGTCACCCAGTGCGGTGACCAGCTGCGAAAGACCAGCGCCAAGCGTGCTCAACTTGTTAGCCAGTTGACCCTTGGCGCCGCCTTGATTGACATGCGTATCCCAGCCACCGATTGCCAAGAAACCCATTTGAACGTGAGGATCGTTAGCGAACAACCGGCCAATTTGCGAACCGAATCCCTTGAAATTACGCGCATCCGGTGCTCCCTGATTGGCCGCCGTCATCTCACCTTCTAAATCTTTCTTGAGAGTCTTATGAGCAATCATGCCTTCGCTGTAGGCCTTGCCAAGACTGTCGGTACGCTCACCATACATGCTGTCGAAGTACTGTGCCACCACCGGATAGTCGAGCGGCTTGCGCGCGCCCGCAAAGCGACCGGCTGGAGCGTAACTGGCAATCGAGGCTGGTCCTTGCAGGATACGGGGAAGCACTTCACCGACATTGACTGCACGCACCGGTGAGTTCGAGTTGGGCAACTGGGTCAGTAGCCGGTTCATCCAACCGGACGAAGTAACCTTAACTCCTGGCGTACCGCTTTCCATAAAGTCCTGAGCATCGAAGTGAGATCTGGTCGGATCCGGCGAACCGGCAGCCTGCACCACAGCAAAACTTCCCTCTTTCCAGTACGGCATGAGAGGCGCAAGCGCAGGATTCAGCCCAAAATGACCGTCCAGGTCCAGCAGCCCGAGTTCCTGTCCTGGTTTCGCAATTGCAAGAGACGGTCGCAATGAGTAGTAATGAGCATCGCCATAGGGTGCAATTACACTTAGTCCGTCGACAGCCCCGCGCAGAAAAATCACAATCAAGCGCTTGCCGCCAGGTCCACTCTGCTGCTTGCTATATGTCCAGCCGCTCACTGACGGCAGCAAGCCGGACATCACGAGGAGTCCGGCCGACTTCAAGAAATCTCGCCGCATCATCATCGCTACTAATACCTCATAAATTCCGGGCTGCCGAGCAAAAGGCTCAGCCTCATCTCCTCAGGCGCTTGCTTTACAGCTCGCAAAGTCGACAGAGACGGTTGCGTTCCCAGCAATGGCTCGACTTCTTGGTAGTCGAAAATGGTCGTCCTTAAATTGGGCATCTTGCCAAGACCAAGCGCCGTGGCAAAGTTTAGCCGGTTGATCAGTGCATCAGAGTTCAACCAAGCCGCTTCGGTGTTTTTATATCCGTCAGGAGTGAGGCACTGGTAGAGCGGCATTCCTTGTTGCCTCAAGAACTGAATGACCGGCAAAAAACTGACTACTTCCGCATCCGAGGCTCTCAACGCCGACACTATGTACCTGTAGGGAGATTTGAATTTCTTTTCCCGGTATTTAACGTCCCAAAATTCCGGACTATGGAAAGTCTCTTGGAGCACTGCTTTGATATCACCACCGGTGGTACTGAACGTCTGGGACAAACGTTTGACCAGTGCCTCCGGCGGCTTGTCACAAACGAAAGCCTGCGCAAGTTTGTAAGTGACATGACGAGCAGTCGATGGATGCCCGGCAAGTAGATCTAATGCCTCTTCAATCTCCTTCTCGCCGCTACCGGAAATTGTCTTTCCCAAGAGCACTTTCTGCGTAAAATCATGCCGGCGCGCCTCGAAGTGATCGCCAAACTTACTTTCCAACGAGCCCATGGTCGCACCTCTTCGAGGCTGCAGTCCAAGTCCGGTCAATATGCGAGCAAGCGCAATTACATCTGATTGATTGTAGCCGCCGTCAACTCCAAGTGTGTGCAGCTCCATCAGCTCTCGAGCATAGTTTTCATTGAGTCCCTTGAAACGCCCACCTCCTCTCGAGTTGGCACTGGGAGCAGAGTTCTGCCAGTTGTCCAGATAAAACAGCATTGCCGCGTGATGCGCAGTCGCCCCCAGCAAGTCACGAAACTTTCCCAGCGCATACGGACGAATCGCCACTTCCTCAAACGATCCGACCCAGATATGATCCAGACCCTTTTCACTCGATATATTGAAATGATTGAACCAGAACTCCGTCATCAGCTCCTCTAGCTGGCGTGGGCTGTAGACAGCCCGATTGAGACGGAGCTCCGACTGCTCCAGATACAGCTTCCTGTATGTCTGATTGATTAGTTTAAGCGCATTCTTCTTTTGCGCCGGATCTGAGTTTTTCTGCTCAGCCAACGCTTTCAAGGCTGGTCTTCCATAATTCATGAAAAGTTTGGCCGGGGTCATAACGACAGCCGGGCTGTGGTCTATCTGCTCTTGCAGTCCTTTGGGAATCCTTAAAGACTCCGGATGCAACTGTTGATCGATGAAGCGTTCCACCCCCATCTCCTCGACAGCTTTGAGATCACCGGGTCTAGGACCATAAGTAAGCCGATTCAACACATGCTGGGCTCGGTCGGTCGCCTCCGGCGGCACACCAGCCCAGACAGCCGATAAGTTCGCAATGAATATTGCAATAACAAGTGCCGACAGACCGGCCAAAACAGGATTCATTACTTATAGCTCGTGCTAAATCTACTACTACTACTACTACTTCTTCTTCTTCTTCTTCAAAGCCATGCCAATCCAGTAAAATTTGCCCTTCTTTCTAAATAAACGTATTTTTCACTGAAAAAGTTCAATCAAATCGGACATTTAATCTAATCAGCACGACCGGTCTGCCAATTTAAACTTACGGAAATCGAGTTAATTACAGAGCAATCTCGACTAATTTGTATTGCAAACGTTCTTGCAATTCGCAAGGAGCGCCATCAAAACTGCCAATCCTGTTTGCCGGCACCTGAGAGAGATATTGAATTAGCTAGTGCGATTGACCAGCTGACCAGAATTACAATCCCTAGCGAGGCAGAACGAGAGCGTCAATGTCCTTACCGGTTATTGTCTAAAAATGTTGGAAATAGTCAGCAAGAGAACTCTCAGTATGCTCTCCCTTTCCCATCACCGGTATTGAAACTGCACAGCTCTTAGGGCTGTAGTTTAAATAGTAAGTACAGTGGCGCTCAATATTCGATTAATTACTGACAGCTCCGTAGGACTTTCGGACACATTGGCTAAAGTCAATTCACAGCCAAACTCGCCGCCGAAGTTTGCGTTGCATAATGAAAGATGCAAGTTGAAAGGAAAATGAAAAGGTTTCCGATCTAAGCTGATCCAGTTTTTGCAAAGCTAAGTTCATCTTGGAGCCAAAGTGTGCCGGTCTGACACAATCAAAGTTTTCATGTTATCGCTCATTTCGATGGGAGTTCTAGTGGGCTTTTACGCAAGCGATGTTATGCGCCCTGCAATCTGGGTTGTGTGGGCAGTATTTGTGTTGTCCGCCTTTACATTCATTTTTGAGGCACGTTTGGAAATCAAGCGACCGCTGACGCGTCACGAACCAGAAAAAATGCAACCCACCAAGGACATAGTAACTCGCCCGGACGAAAATGCTTCCCTGGGTTAGGGCTAATTCCTTCACTGGCAGTTTTCTTGTTGCCTCGATGCTGCAACTCTT
This sequence comes from uncultured Candidatus Obscuribacterales bacterium, assembly GCA_964607945.1. Classification (GTDB taxonomy): domain Bacteria; phylum Cyanobacteriota; class Vampirovibrionia; order Obscuribacterales; family Obscuribacteraceae; genus JAGVKB01. The sequence goes on along the minus strand of CAZSNX010000024.1, from coordinate 1,327 downwards.
GAAGAATCACAATACTTAGTCAGTTCGGAAGCTAGTTGCTTAGCAAAGCGCTGCACTTCAGGATGTGCCGACAATTCGATTGGCGGCTTGTAGATAAGCAGCTGCCACGCCGGCAAAACTAATTTTGCATTTAAGAGATTTTGTTTGAGCCACTGAGTCTCAAGCCACATCTGCCTCATGGCTGAGTCTGCTTGCAAACTATCAAGAGCTCCGATCAAACTGTCCATCAGAGTTAGTAGATAGCGCTCATGACTGTTCATAGGACTGTACGCGTAAAGGCGGCTTTCATGCTGATTCTCTGTCATATTGAATCGCTCCCGTACAAACGCGATCTTGAAGAGAGAGCGCTTGCCACCATCGCTTTAATGTGTTGGCCCGAACAATCTTCTTCAAAGCCAATAGATGCTCTTGTTTGCGCACCGCAGGTTCTGACAGCGCCTGCAAGATCGCCTGCGAGATACTGTCTGCGTTGCAGCTCTCAATTGTCACGGCATGCTTGCCCAGTTCTTTTGATACGCCAGCACCGTTCGACAATATGAGAACACTGTCAGGCTTCATCGCTCCGGCTACGAATTCTTTGGCTGTCAGATTCAAGCCATCTATTCTTGGATTTACCAGCATCGCTGAAGCACCTGCGTACCAGCCAGCCAGTCCATCTGATTCGATCGGATCTGCCAGCCACACTATAGGTGACCAGCCATCGTATGCAAACTCGTCTGTGATTACTTGTAGTCGCTGCCGGCAACTGGCCCAATAACAATCGAAAGAGGCCAATCCTTTCCTTGTTCTCTGGCATAAGAACACGAACTGAATCTGACCAATCAACTCCGGACGGGCGCGAAAAATTTCTCCGACTGCATCGATCCGCTCCAAAATTCCCTTTGTGTAATCGGCTCTGTCTACGGATAGAACGTAAGGGCAAATCAAAGACCGAGGCATCGCAGACCTAGCTGCATTGTACCAGTAATCTGAATCGATGCCAGCAGGCTGAGCTACCAATGCCGTAGCTCTTCCCTCTATGTTACGCACAGTTGAGTAATCAGGTGAGACTCTAAATTCCGGAAGAAACTCACTGACGAATGTGCAGAAATTTTTCACATAATCCTGAATGTGGAAGCCAATCTTACCGCAGTAAAGTAGCCCTTTGGCTATCTCAATCAGTTGCTCGACAAAATCTGGCGGACATGTGGCTGGCCAAGGGATGTGCCAGAACAATACTGATTTCGAAGAGTTTCGCTCTGGCAAATACTCAGGTAATAACGCAAATTGATAGTCATGGATTAACGCACCCTGCAAGCATTCGCGTTTCAGGGCAGCCGCTACTGCT
>CAZSNX010000023.1:16852-19812 GCA_964607945.1 uncultured Candidatus Obscuribacterales bacterium | reverse complement strand
GCCGGCCAGCCCGGTTATCTGCCCGCGAAAACGATCGTAGAAGTCCCCCGGTAGAAGCAAACGATTCGCTTCGGACAATGGCATGTTAATCAGCACCACTTGAATATGACGTTTCTGACAGACGGACAGTAATCTGTCGAGAAAGCCCATCTGCAAACTGAGATCGCGTTGACCGATATCACGATACCGCCGGCGATACTCCTTCAGACTGTTCTCCCAACGCTGCTCGGCAGTGCCATTGAGCATAAATCCCGCCGTCGCTTCGGTAGACTTTCCGTTTTGTGCTTTGAACTCCACGCCGGCCCAGGAGTAAACTTTATTGAGCGCTTTGTCGAACTCCTGCTGCAACCGCCAACGCCTGTTGTAGAAATAGCAAACATGCCCGCACAGAAACTCAATTTTGTCCTGCCAGGTCGGAAGATACAATTCGGCATAGCGGCCAAAATTGGCGAGCCCAACCAGGCGTTTGAAAGAAAAGGTGGCTGTCGGCGCGGGAAGATCGTGATCGCTGAAATCACGAGGCGCAATGCCCAGCACCAACCAGTCCGGAGTCTTATCGCCTTGCAGATACTCATTGACGTAAATGAAGGCATCGGATGACATCTGTCCGAAAATAGCCAGGCTGTACACGCTGGGATTCTTAAAGCCGGAGCTTTGTAGTTGCTCGGTCAATACTGTCGAGCCGTGATGATGGAAGATGTCTCCCAGACCCTTGTCTTTTTCAGCATCCATTGCAAAAAATGGAAACATCATTAGCGATGAACCGAGCAAAACAACGGTCGGGCGTTCTTTTAACGCCTTAAAGCCGTTGACGGCCAGGTCAATCGAACCGCTGCCGCTCCACAAGTCCTTCGAAATAGACTTTTCTTCTCCGGCAACTCTCCATAGAAGCATGTTGACGGTCAAAAATATGAGCGCCGCCCAGAAAGTTGCGGTTCGAGCGAAATTCCAGCCGCTCCGTGCAGAGGCGGACCGCTGTTGTTCAGCAGCTCGATTAGAGCTGGTTTTGTCGAGCGTAACTGGCAATCGATCACCGTTTCGTGAGGCTCTTGACTATTTTAGGCAGTCGGCCCCACTTAAGCCCGTTTTTTCGCTTAAGCTAAATTAGTCTTAACCTGGTTGCCGCCCTAGATGCTGTTGGGATCGTCATAGGGAGGAATCACTTGGCTTGGCTGAGCTTTATGCCGCTTTAAATCAAACGGAAAGTCGGGAGTCAGCGAAAAAGGATTACTTGGATTTGCATCCGGTGGAGTCCGGCGCTCTCCAGGCTTAATCCGGCGTCCGTTTTTGCGCTCCGTCCAGGTGCCTGATTCCGAGTCCCACTCCCAGACACCGCTGGGCAAACGTTGCATCTGCTCCATCTGACGTTGAAGATCCTTAAATATGTCCGGCATGCCTTGCATACTGCCGAATGGCGACATCGAAAATCCCCCGAACTGCTCAAACAAATCCGGCTGTGGCATTCCATCAAAGAAATCGCCGGTGCGCGGACGAGCTTTGGGCATTGGTCCCAGAGGTCCGGCCGGACCGGGTGGAATATTTTGAGCAACACCGACGCCCAGGGTCCTTTTTAGACGTTCGACCCGATCTGCATAAGCCATCGCCGGGCTGGTCGAACCAAAGATTTTCGACTCCAAGCGCCCCAACCGCTGATCGAGGCTTTCACTGACAAAAGTTTTCTTGAGGGCCCGCCATTCAAGTGTGTTCAAAATCGGATATTGAGCCGATGACGAGCCGGGACCAGAACTGTCGGCAGCGGGACTTTTAGCAGACCCGGTCTTTTCTTTGGCGTGCCCAGGCGCTTTGTCTTCTCCGGACTTATTGCCGTAATGAGCGCTGGAGTTTGCATCACGTTCTGCCATGGTTCTCTTCAAACGCGCTACTCGTTCGTCATTAGAACCAGCTTGCGTCGAACCGAAGACCAGCAGTTCTATACGCTCGAGCCGCTTTTCAATCGGGTCTCGGGTATACAGTCTAAAGAAGTATCGATTCTCAATTACATTGAGCTCGTCGACCACGCTTGCGGTACCGGCAGCCAGTGCCGCCGGCGGAACGCTGCCAGCGGACGACAGTAGATTGATTGCCAAAAAACTTGATAAGAGCAATTTTGGCGCGCCGATTCTCATCCTTCCCTCCAGTCATTTCGCAACAACATTACTCAGCGCCCATCTAATCCAAGAATAACACCAACCGACCTTCGCATCGCCTGAAAGTCTCTGCCAGCAACGAGCGCCCGGTCGTTGCGCGTTGACCGGTCAGGCATATTGCCTCGAGATTTCCACCGCAGCCGAGCCAGTCCATCCCTACTATTACCCCGATTGCGACAGTTGCGAGCAGATCTGTTCGACGCTCAACTTCGCAGGTTGTTTCCATTTGCGGAGTTGCTCTTCAAAGCTGATCTACCGATAAAAAAGGGCGGCTTAAAAGCCGCCCTTTTATTTTGCGTTTCGAAGACTTACTCGTCGGAAGCTCGAAATTCAGCATCGACCACATCGTCACCGGCAGAAGAAGATCCACTGCCTGAGCCCGAATTTGAAGCACCACCGGCATTGTCGCCGCCGAATCCTGGTTGACCACCACCATATTCAGTGGCAGAGCCGGCGCCGGCACCGACCGGCTCTCTTTGAGCTGCCGCTTGCTGCAGCATCACCAGCGCGCCCCTCAAGTCGTTCATCAGAGTCTTCACTTCATCGACCGGAGCTTCGTCCTTCAACTTTTGCCTGAGATCGGCAACCAGCATTTCAGCGCGCGACTTCTCGGAGCTGCTCACGCGATCGCCGAGTTCGCGAACCTGCCGCTCAACTTGATAGCAGAGACTGTCTGCTTCGTTGCGCGAATCCGCTTCTTCTCTGCGCTTGCGGTCATCCATTGCATGCGATTCCGCTTCTCTGACCAGCCTTTCGATGTCCTCTTTGCCGAGGTTCGTGCTGGCAGTAATCGTAATCTTCTGCTCTTTGCCG
>CAZSNX010000023.1:0-16842 GCA_964607945.1 uncultured Candidatus Obscuribacterales bacterium | reverse complement strand
GTTACGTTGTGAATGCCGTTGGATTCGATATCGAATGTGACTTCGACTTTAGGCACGCCGCGGGGAGCCGGCGGAATGCCGTCAAGCCGGAAATTGCCCAGCAGCTTATTGTCTCTGGCCATCGGGCGCTCGCCCTGAAATACATAGATGTCCACAGCTGTCTGGCTGTCATCTGCTGTCGAGAAGACTTCTGACTTTCTGGTCGGAATTGTTGTGTTTCTCTCGACCAGTTTGGTGAAGACTCCACCCATCGTCTCGATGCCCAGCGAAAGCGGCGTAACGTCGAGCAGTACTACGCCCTTTACTTCGCCGCCGAGAACGCCTGCTTGAATCGCTGCACCAACCGCCACCACCTCATCTGGATTGACGCTCTGGTTCGGCTCCTTGCCTCCGGTCAGACTCTTAACGAGCTCCTGGACAGCCGGAATTCTGGTTGACCCGCCCACCAATACCACTTCGTCCAATTGCTCGTAAGATAGCTTGGCATCGGACAAAGCCTGTTCCATCGGCTTGCGGCATCGTTCGACCAGATGTCGAGTGAGCTCGTTGAAGCGTGCCCGGGTCAGTTTCATCTCCAGATGCTTGGGTCCGGTGGCATCAGCGGTGATGAAAGGCAGAGAAATATTTGTTTCGGTCACAGCTGACAACTCGACCTTGGCCTTTTCAGCGGCTTCGGTCAAGCGCTGTAATGCTTGCCGGTCTTTGCGAAGATCGATCCCTTCCAACTTGGTGAACTCATCGGCGATCCAGCCGACCACGCAGTGATCGAAGTCGTCACCACCGAGGTGGGTGTCGCCGGAAGTGGATTTAACTTCGAAGACTCCGTCGCCAACTTCCAGGATGGACACGTCGAACGTGCCGCCGCCCAAGTCGAAGACGAGAATCGTCTCATTGGTCTTCTTATCCAATCCGTAAGCCAGAGCTGCAGCCGTCGGTTCGTTGATAATTCGTAGAACATCGAGACCGGCGATTGTGCCGGCATTCTTTGTTGACTGGCGTTGCGAATCATTGAAGTAAGCCGGAACGGTGATGACGGCGCTGGTGACCTTCTCGCCCAGATACTTCTCAGCATCTTCTTTCAGTTTGCGCAAAATCATCGCCGAGATCTCTTCCGGCGTGTAGTCCTTGCCCTGAATCGCCACCTTACAACCGCCGTCCGGACCTTCCTTGACTTTGTAGGAAACAATCGAGCGCTCGGCTTCGACTTCATTAAATCGTCGGCCGATGAATCGCTTAATCGAATAGACGGTGTTCTCAGGATTGAGAACTGCTTGCCGGCGAGCAAGCTGACCGACCAACCTTTCCCCTGACTTGGTAAATGCCACGACTGAAGGAGTTGTCCGTCCGCCTTCGGCATTGGAGATGACTGTAGGCTTACCGCCCTCCATCACGGCCACTACTGAGTTAGTGGTTCCCAAATCGATGCCTAGTGACTTACCCATATTTGAAACTCCCATTGCTGACGCACGGACAGTTGCCCTATCGTGACGATTATACTTACGTCACGCCGAACTAACTTATCAAAAACCTGTCATGTTGCGCTCTATTCATAGACCTGCTTCCATGATGCCAAGCACATTTTAAGCTTCTTCCAAACTTATCAAAAGCTTTATAATCCCAGGCTGCGCAAGGGTAACCCGGACAACTCGAGACTGCTTTTAATCGCTTTTCCCATTAAGCACTTCGCCGATTGCCAGCGGGCAAATCTCAACGGCAGTGCCGGAAGAGCGGGCCAGCTTGATCAAATCGGAAGGTTGATACCGAAAAGGAACCTGCTCCACCAGAGGTTGCCAATGCATCGGCACCAATCTTGTCGCTCCGATCTCCTCGGCGATTCGCAAAGCCTCCTGAGGAGAGGCCACTTTGTACTTGCCTCCGATCGGGATGCAAGCAGTGTGAATTTTTTTACCCGATAATGCTGCGGCAATCGTCGCCGAATAAACCGTATCGCCCGAGTGGTAATAACCGTCCATCAAGTAACCATTGACGGGCTTGCCGGGAGCAGAGCTGCGCGCAAACAAAGCCAAGAGAGTTTTGCCAAGCCGGGTTGTCGGGTGATGGGCTGGAATCGCCTCAATTTTGAGCCCTTCGTGCACTACTGATTCACCTTCGTTTATATGAATCAGCATCTCCGCCGGAATTTTGCGTTTGTACTTTCTTGCCATCCACTGCATTAATGCAGTCGGGCCGGCAAACTTGCAACGCCAAGCCTCCCACAATTCCGGAGCCGCCAGAACGCCATGATCGAAATGTCCGTGCGAAAACAGCACCAATTGTCCGGGCGCTAGTCTGGTCCAGTCCACAGGATCCCGGAAGTAAGGGTCTATATAAACAGCCAGTCCGCGCAAGTCAAACTTGAAAGCGCTATATCCCAGATAGGTCAGGCTCAACTGCGGGATCTCCATTGCCCCAGACGGCAACGTGGAAAAATTACACGGGCGAATCGTAGCATCTTTAAAATCTAATTTCCCCCACTACGTTACAATGCCTGAGAGGAAGTCAGGAGCCTATAATATTGAGCCTGACCAGTATAGGTCACGCAGTAAAGAGCCGAAATTGGATTGATTACGACAGTCCGTAGCCTCTTTGAGCATCTTGTCCTTTTTTCTTTTTTTGACGCACAGAGGAACCATAACAATGAAAGTAACCCGAGTATGGTCATCGAACGAAACAGCTGAATCAGATAGCAGTATTAGCGTTCGCTTACTCAAACAGCGTATGGAAGGCTCGGGGATTGCTCTGCTGGTGGCTTCCAGTTTTGCTCTCGGCGTCGCAGGATTTGGCCCGACCACACCGGCATCTGCCAAAAATGGAGCAGTTGAATTTGCCAAGTACTTCAACCCCGTTCAAAAGAAGGGTTACTTAAACGAGTCTCAAGATCGCATCATCAAGAAGAGATCTTTCAAGTCCAGCGAAATCCCGACACTTGATGCCACCACCAACAAAGAAACCGGCATTTTTGCCATCCTCACGCCCGATCAGCTGTCCAATGACGCCCAGATCGAAGAGTTGTTGACTCAAAATTACATAAATGGTTTGTCCGTTACATTACCCTGGCAGATGCTCGAACCGGCCGAAGATGAATTCAACTGGCAGCCAGTGGATCACTTGCTCGAGCTTCTGACCAAGCACAACAAGAGCTTGATCCTGCGAGTTTCCACCTGCGGCTTAGACCTACCGCCGGCAGCGTCTGCCACGGCACCGTCCGCTGCTACCGCAGATGACAAAGCCTCCGCACCGGCGGATTCTGATACTCCCAAATGGGTATTCGACTCCGACGTCAAGTCGCTCACTTACACAGGAACCGATGGCAAGTCTCACCGAATGCCGATTTTCTGGGATGCGAATTACCTCGCCAATTGGCGCAACTTTGTAAAGGCACTCGGCAAACGCTACGACAAGAATCCGGCGCTCCACAGCATCGGTATTACAGGTGGTGGCGTACTGGGTGGAACGGCCGTGCTGCCGTCTTTTTCTAAAACAGCAGCAGGTTCAGCAGCTGATGAGCCAAAGTTGGATACCGCATCGGCTCGCGAAATGGAGCAAAGGCTGAAAAAAGAGTTCGGTATGAATCAGCGGCAGATTGTTGAGCACTGGAAGTACGTCTCAGATATCTTTCCGAAGTCGTTCGAGACCGCCAGGCTCAACTTCGACATCAGTCCGCCCACTCCCGGGAGAGCCGGTCAGGATGCTTTAGACGAGATAGCGGACTACTTGGTCTACCGGTACGGTCAACGCGTTTACCTCACCCGGCAGAATGTCTCGTCTGCCAAGCACGGCTTCGACCAATATCGCCTGTTCTTGAAGTTTCGCGGGGACACTTTGACCGGTTATCAATTCACATCGGACATCAGCCCCGAGGCGCTTGCCAAGGTCACTCAATCTGCGCTCGACGACGGCATCAGCTATGCCGAGGTTCCGGCAACGTTATTGCTCAGCAAAGACGAGTCTCTCACTGGCCCCGTCAAGTTTTTGTCGTCGCACATCGGTTATGAGATAGTCACTCAAAAGGTCGCAATACCAGGCGAGCTGGTCGCAGGAGAGCCGCTCAAAGCATCATTTACCTTTATGAATGCCGGCGCCGCTGCTCCCCTACGTCCTTCAAGAAATTTCGATAAGGACGTTGCTTCCAGCTACCGAGTGATGGTCGAGCTCAGAGACGCCAACGGCAAACCGGTCGTCCTTTCCTTGCATACTCCGCCTACTCCAACCACTCAGTGGCTGGCCGGCAAACCGGTTACATATGATCAAGAGTTAAAAATGCCGAAGCTTGCTCCCGGCGAATACTCGGTCTTTATGTGGTTGGTTGATTCCGATTCTCAACGCAAGCTGCAAATTTTGGACGCTATCTCTCAGGAAAAACCAACTCCGAGCTTCTCTGTACCGCTAGGTAAAATCAAAGTTGTGCCTGAGAGCAGCGCAATCGGTTCCAAGGACTCCACTCCACACTAAAGATTGCCGGCGGTCATTCTGGCTATAACCGCTTGCGGCGTTCTAGAACAGCTCACGCACAACCATTGCGTAGCCTGTCGCCAGGACCACTGTAGCGAAGCCTATAAGGATCATTGCCAACTCCTCCGGTTTGTATCACTGAAGAGCTAACGGAAAAGTGCGCAGCTTTAGCTGGTCTTGACAAACCGATTTAGATTAGTCCTGCTTAGCCCAATCGCTGCCCGCGAAGACTTCGCGTATGGCGGTCATGCTCGCTTACTTAGTGATATCTTTTGAGTTATAAGTGGACTGGGAGTCCTTCTTTTCCAGCGAGGAAACATTTGTGATCGGTCGCAAAATCTTCGTGCTGGCATCCAGCCTGTGCATAATCGGCTCATCTGCAGCTGCCGCGCCGGCAAGCAAGCCTGCACCGGTGGCCAGTCCAATCTCAGATAAGTGGGCGCTAGTTGTCGGCATCAGCAAGTTTCAAGACCCAAATCTCAATCTGACTTATCCAGCCAAAGACGCCAAGGATTTCTACAACTATTTAATCGGCGAAGGCAATTTCGCTCCCGATCACGTCAAGCTTTTGATCAACGAGCAGGCCACCCGCGAAAAGATCCTCTCAAGCCTGGGTGATACCTGGTTGCCTCGCATCGCGCTTAAAGACGATCTCGTCGTCATATTCATATCCAGCCACGGCAGTCCCTCTAAGCTTGATGTTGGTGGGCTCAATTACATCGTCGCCTACAATACGAATCCCAAAGAGCTTTACGCAACCGGCATCCCGATTCAAGAGCTTGCAAGCATCATCAAAGAGCGAGTACACAGCAATCGCGTGGCGGTCATACTTGATGCCTGTCACAGCGGAGCAGCTGCGCCAGCGGCAAAAGGTCTGTCTCGACAAGCCAACTTCGATGCCGCCCAAGTCGCAGCGGGCTCCGGACAACTGGTTATTTGTTCGAGCGAGCCTGGGCAGGTCTCCTGGGAATCACAAAACTATCCCAACAGCGTCTTTAGCCGCCAGCTCATCGGCACGCTTTCCGAAGCTGGTAGCTCTGCAAATTTGGTGGACTGCTTCAACAAAATGAAGCGACGCGTCGAAGCCGAAGTAGCCAGAGACAGAGGCGAATCCCAGACCCCGGTGCTCAAGTCAAAATGGCTGGGAGAAGATCTCTGCATCTCCGTTAAGCCATCCGACCCCAGACCAGGACTTCCGGAAGAGGCTGTCAACGCAAATTCACCTGCTCAACCGGCAGGAGCGGACAAACCGGGCGTTCTTTCCGCAGCACTACCGGCAGTGCCGCAAGAAAGCGCCAAGTCCGCGCAAGCTGCACTCTCCCTGCCGGCAATCGTTGCCGTTTTGCGCCCTATCGGCCCGCTCAAGATTTCCATTAAGGGCTGGAAGAATGAAAACGAATTGCCAGACTTACCGGGAATCGTCCAGGCTCATGTGGCAGACGCATTGTCCAAGCGATTCGGCAGACCGCTGGCGGACTTGAAACAAACTGCAAGAATAGTCTCATCACCGAGGTCGGAAGAACAGTGGCGCGAACTGGGGCGGCAATTGAACTGCCGTTACTTAATATCCGGCTCGGTTAACGACGTGGAATGGATAGGCAGAGTAATGACAGGCAACGATTACCGGCTGGACTGCTCTGTTCAGCTAATCTCAGGTGAAACAGGGCGCGTACTCTGGCATCTCGATGGATACTCAGTCAAACGCAACTCCTGGGTAAAAGATCAAATGTTGGGAATGACCAAGTTCTTCCAACTGGAGGTAGCTCCAGACATGGGGGACGATCTCGCCAATCAGATCAACCAAGCGCTGTCCGCCTTGCCGAATTCGCCTTGACCCAATCCGCCCGACCAGCCTAAGCCGAGTTTCGCATGGACTCCAGTCGCCACCAGGTCCATTCTTCAAGCGGTGCAGCACCCATCTTTCCATAAAACTTACCCGCACCGGAGTTCGACTTAAGCACATGCCAATCGATCCGCGGGCAGCCACGCTCATTGGCTAGTTGGACCAGCCTATCCATAATGGACTTGCCGACATTCAAACCGCGCTCGTCCGGCCTAACGTACAAATCCTCCAAATACAATCCTGCACGTCCGGTCCATGTCGAATAGTTCTGGTAGAAAATCGCCATGCCAACGAGCTGGTCACCACGCTCTGCAACCAGACATTCAAACGGCGGACGCGCAGATGAAAGCTGTTGCTCCAATTGATCCGCGGTTACTTGGACCGCATCGGGATACCCCTGATAATCAGCCAGTTCTCTAATTAACTCCCAGAGAAGCTGCGCATCTCGCGGCTCCGCATTTCTAACGCAAATTGACATGAGACCTCCTGCACGCATCGCTACTGAATTCGCCTGCGTCTCAAGTGTTGTAAGTATTGTTCGATCGGCTTGTTGACGCCGTAGGCAAAACAATACAACCGCAAACACCAGCTGTAAAATTTTCAAAGAAATACTACACATCCAACTCAATTTGTAATATATATTACAGCCATGATAAAGATTACCGACACGGTCAGAGAGCTCCTTTTCTCATCAGAGACAGCCTTAACAGCGCTTTCGCAAGGCTATCTCAATCTATCTGCGTATGCCAAGCTAATTCAGCCTCGAGTCGAAGCGCTGGCCAAGAAACCTGTGCGCACCGGAAGCATTGTCGTAGCGCTCTCCAGGCTGTCTAAGGAAGTAAAATCGCTCAAACCGTTGTTGCCACAGGTAAGTATTGAAAACATTTCGGTCAAATCAAGTCTTGTCGAAATAGCATTCGATAAGACACAGGCGATTAAAGGAAGACTACAACGAATCTACGAAGAGAAGCTCTTCTCGGCAGCCGACTTCTTCGCAGTTACTCACGGCATTGGCGAAATCTCAATCGTCGTTCCGCAGTCGCTCAAGAAGCAAGTTCTCAACCTCTGCAAAGGTCAAAAACCAAAGCTTGTCAGAGCCAACCTCTCAAGCTTGACGATCAGATATGGTCAGCAGCATATAGACATTCCCAACACTTTCTATTACTTCATCAAATGTCTGGCAATCAAGCGTATAAACATAGTTGAAATCATCTCCACCTACACCGAAATAACTTTCTTGCTGGATGACAACGATCTGGATCTGGCATTCTCTTTGACGGCAAAGCTGATAAATCCCAGCTATACAAAACACGCTTGATCAAGCGTGCACATCCGGATTTCATTGCAAGCTGTCACTTGCCGACTGCAGCCGAGTAAGGACCATGGCCACCGGTGACTAACTGCACGCAGGCTGCAGTTTTAGTCACCTTTTCAAGCACGGACCGCTCGAACCGCTGGTTAGAACGCCGCATTACCTGCAAGGCTGGACTGACTGTCAAAAGCTGTGGGATCGATACTTCACTTAATGTCGCAATCTCGCCTCCAGGCATTGTAGAGCTAACTATCCGTCTGTGTCCCGCCAAACTTTCCGAGTCTATTCGTTTACGATGAAAAATTAGCTCCTCTCCTGTCGAAAGGCTCACCAAACTACTTCCCTTCCGCACATTGACTTGCCCCGGTCCACAATCGTGCAGAACGCTCACTGTAAGAGCATTCTGATTCTTGCCGACCAAAACGATCGCTCCTGGCGCCAGGTTAACCCTCACTCCGTCATCAAGCACAACACTGGCTTTGGTGGCACTGATACAAACTTCCCCTGACTTCAAACGAATCGCGCCCATGGCAGCAAGTGACATTCGAGTATCTGGTGCTTTCACCAACGTCGCACCGGGCAATCTGATCTTGTCCACGCGCTTAGCAGCAAGGGCAGGGACAGACTGTTTGAACGACACAGGAACAAGCGTATTGTCCGAATTCATCACTTCAGACTTGAAGGGGGTGTTGTCAGGCGCGGCAACGGGCGGAATTGCGCTGGCCTCTGACGGGACTGGCATCGACTCCATCTCCGGGAATCGCCCGGTTTCCGCAAAAAATTGAGCGCGACCCACCACACCCTTTAGTTGAGCATCCGACAAACCCAACCCTTTCAAGGTCTCTGTCCCCTCAACGCTCTTAATTTGCTGAACGAATGAGCTTACTTTCGACTGAGTCACACTCGAAATCGACTTTCCAGAAAACATCATTATTTGTCCTTCTGCAGAGTCTGGACTAACTCCACCTTCCGGCAAGAACCACCTGGGCTCGGTCTCCTGGCTGAAACCACGGCCCAGATCTATATTGCTAACTTTTACCGATTCACCACGACCGCTCACCATAAAATTAGCCCCGTGCACATCGCTGTCGCCATATATCAATCGTTCGACCAGCGCTTGCTCGAACACCACATCAAAAGCCTTAGCCTCTGCTTTCGATGAAGGTGGGCGGCTCACATACTGTGATAACGATTTTGAGCCAGCCAGCTCTTGCACCATCGCTTGAGCGCTGGTGCCGTCCGGCATTGTAACCTCTCTTACGACAGCGGCCGGATAAGGAGAATCGAAACCGAGCATCTGGTTGATCTGGTGCGCAGCTTGTTCGAAAGTGACGCGCTCGGCAAAACTCTCTCCCCCTGGAACCGAAGCGCCATCATTGGCGACTCTAGCGATTACGACTTTCGGACCGCTGTCAGGACTCTGTTGTACCGCAAAAAATGTCTGGATGCCGCTAGTATTTCCAGCAATCAACTCCTTGGCCTCAACCGAACCCACAAGCAATCCTTGTTGCTTTGAAGTAAGCGGTGCGTCAGCCCGCGCGGGCGCTGGTGATGCCGGACTCTCACTCAGTGCAGATTCGATCTGATTGGCTGCAGCTACCGGTGGCAATTCTGATGCCACCGGTGCCGGCGCCACCGAGACGGCACCGCGAGCGATATCACCGGCTATGTGTTGAGCAGGTTGATTGTTCAGTTGCGTTGTATGCCTAGGATCGAATATAACAGCTTCTTGCCCGGGAGCCTCCAGAGCCGTCCAGACGTGAGCGATTGCCGGATTAGCTGGATCGAAGAGCGGACTCTTCACAGCTTCGCCATGCACTCCCACAACGACCGACATTTCCAATCCGACTGAACGGCCAAACTGCTGCAAGAAAACGGACTGCTCCAAACATACGCCTTGAGAGTTCCACATCTCGCCAACTAAAACAGCTTGCCCGTCATGATGCTTGACGAACTCCGCATTGAGAATCGTTAGGGCGTCGCCTGCATCATGAAGTTTTCCGAGCGGCCCTGAGAAATGATCGTGAACAAAATCGGTCAGCTCTGCTGCAACCAACTTTTGAAAGGTAACATCACCACTGGCCACCTTCTCTGATATTGCAGCAGTCGACATTCCTAGTTTTTGCTCCAGATAACTGTGAGCCTCGCTTGTAGCAGACCGCAGAGCCGGGTCGCGAGCTGGGTCAACGACAAAGAGCACTTTCGGCGACGCATTGAAAGAAGAGCTATTGGGATCTACCGAATAAATCGCATACGAGCCTTCACCACTCCTGCTGTATGAATTCAGATTGGCTCTCAATTCTGCAAACTCCGGCATTCCCAAGACCTGCTCGATTGCCCCCAATGTGGCAACAGGTTGAAGAGCCTTTTCAATGAACTTAGGCAGCTCGCTCTGCAGCACTTGCAAGTCTTGTTGAAGCAAAACATCTCTTGGTACTTGCTCTCTCAAGTTGTCTACGAAGCTGTTGGTGACGTCTTTCTTAATGCGAGCCAAGTCGCTTCCGGACAACTGGGCTACCGGACCGCTTCCTTGCACTTCGGAATTACTTCGAACACGCGCACTAATCTCTGAGAACTTTCCAATAGTTTCACCCATCGCATCAACCAATTCCGGGAAATGCTTTAATTCCGGTCTCTGAGTTAATGATGCCAGCTCTTCAATTGTTGCCTGACGCCCTTCCGTTACTCTAATTTGCTCTCTAAGCACCGCTGCGTCACCAGCCACTGCCACCAACTCACTTTTAGAAAGAAAGTAGTGAGTTATCTCTTCTGGTGTTTTGGGAATCCCAAAGAAATCCGGTTGATCCAGAATCGTATCTCTAAGCTCGCTTAGCTTCGCATCCGACAGCCTACTACCTAAGAACTCCTTAGCCGTCGCCTCCAGTCCTCGGTCAAATCCAGCCGAGTATGCTTGATCTAACTTAGCCAACTCATCGGGAGTCGCTTTTGCCCTGATTTGCTCGAAGTCGAACGAATGCGCCTTCTCATGAACAACAGACCCTGGCTCGCGCAATGTAATAACACCAGTCTTAGGATCGTATCCACCACTACTAGCCAGCTGCTGATTAAAATGCAGCCTATCCGGTCCAAGACCGGCATCCGACAATGATTTAACAGCCTCCATCGACTCAGCCAGCGCAAACTTTTCGGTTGCACTTATACGAGTTCCAGATGCAGAACCAGCCTCTGTAATTGCCAGAGGTCTTTCTAAACTAGCAAATCTTGGGACGTTTCCCTGATAAACGTCCAGGCCGATTTGTGCAATTCTGATCTGTTCTTCCGCTTTCAGCAGCGCTTCCTGAGTATCAGCAATATTTCGCTCGAGTTCAGGAGTCGAACCCTTCGCATCACGCTCCGAAATCAAGTCGATCAGTCTGTCATCGATGCGCCCAGCTTCCCTGTTCCGTTCGGATACTCTGTTGCTTAAGTACTCGACCACATGCTGATTCATGTTCAAAGATTCTATAGGCGAAATTGATTGCTCCCCGCCAATGTTGTGCACAACTCCTGTCTTCGAGCTTGTCGAATCCACCGGACTGCCTTGCCCGATCGTCACTCGATCCGCACTGACATACTTCTCCAGACGCACTTCCGGCAGAGAGCCGATATTCAGCTTATCGGCAGCAATCAGTTTATCTAATCGCGCTTCTCCAACAGTCGGTAGATTCGAGCTCTCGATTTTCGCAATCGCAAGATGCCCAATTTGATTGATCGGTCCAAACAAGCTATGAACATTGAGACCCTCATGCGCTCCATGCAGCACGCCCTCTAAAAACGTGGCGTTTGTGCTGTTTGGATTGGCCCAGTCCAGTTTGCCTGTAACAGCTGTCTGCAAACCGACAGAGGTTGCCATAAAGGCAGACGACATACCGAATCCAGAAAGAAAAGTTCCTAAAGCCTCCCCCGACAGTGAACCAACGCTGCGCCCGGCTGAGCCAGCTAGAGCCTGACCGATGCTGCCTCCGGCAGCTCCAAGCGACCTACTGGCAGCGCCGATTAGCGGTTCGAACGCTGCGCCCAATCCAAATCCAATAGTTTGGTCGAGAGCGCCACGCACGTATGCGTTCACTCCTGCATCGAATGAGTGATTTATTGCGCTGTTGAAATCCATGCCTCGAGTTAGGTCGTTGGTAAATTCCAGAGCAAATGTTCCAGTGCCAGCGATACTACCAGTGGCGCCAGCAGCCATTAACAGATCGCCGAATCCAATTATCGCTCCACCGGCTCTAGCTGAGCTGAGCCACGCACCACCTCCGAACTCCGCCGCAAGCACTTGCAGAGTTGTATTCCAGAATGCAGCTCCTGCACCCTCCAACGAGGTATCCTTTCTATTGGCGATTACACCTAGTTTCATTAAGTCATACTGCGGGTCATACCCTCCGATCGCTTCCTGCGTGGTTTTGAATGTAGGATTAGCGAGATTGGATGCCTGGGAAAGCTTCGCCAGAATATCTTGCGCAGAAAGAGGTCCGGGTTTTAATGAGTCAGCAACTTGTTCGATCTTACTTACTTGACCGTAAAGGTTGGTGAGCGACGGAAGCATCGCGTTGATGGCCTTCTGGCGTTCAGTTTGATAACCTAGCGGAGACAAGAGTGTGCCTGTCATCTCGTCTATCAACTGTCCGCTGACTTTGTAAAAGCCCCCCTCACCGTCCACAACTTTGTATCCCTGATCGAAGATCTGTTGCTTCATTTGATCCGCGAAGCGATTTTGAATGAAGGCCGCAAACTTGTCTTGATTCCTCTCAACGAAGCTTTCAAAGTTGCTTACAATCCACTCCTTTTCGTCCAGACTCAGACTGGTTCCCGGCAAGGCGCTGGCATAACGCGAAGCCAAACCCGGATCGGGAGGACCAACAAAATTCGGATTCATCGACTCTTCGATATTGAACATGTTGAATCCAATTGGACTGCCAAGGCTCAAGATCGGAAGAATGGAGTTAAATGCCTTTTCCACGTTGACCTTTCTATCCGCTTGAATCCCATCTTGAAAGTACGACTGAGTCGCATTGGACGCTCGCAAGCTCAGATAGTTGCTCGTATCATCCAGCTTCAACATATACTCCCGAGCTTCAGCGAGCGTCGAGGTCGAATTCAAATTGTCGAAGAGTTTGCTTGCCGCATCTAATTCGCCGCTCAGAAAGGCAGACAGCGACTTACGAAGCGACTCGAATCCGGCGTTTTGCAACACGGCTAGTCCGCTGGATGCATTGAGAAGGTTGCCAATCAAATTAAGTTGGAAATTCAAAACCGCCAATTGATCGTCGGCTACATTCCCTTCACGCGCATTCAATAAAGCAGTTTGGGCAGCCAACAAATCGTTCTGAAGAGCCTGTCCAGAGCCGGCATTGCTTACTGTTCCTTGCAACGAGGTCAGCACGTCTTTGATTCCCTGCGCAAAACCAGCGGCGCCCCTGGCCAGGGCAATGGCATTTTCTTGTATCCTGGCGTCGGCTAAAGCTTTTGCTTGCACCAACTTATCAACCGACCTGATTGCCAACGCTTGCTCAACCGGCGTGCCATCCTTCAACGCATTGGCAAGATTACTTTGTCCCAGCCTCAGCGCTGATTGTTCGTATTGCCCCAGTTGATCAGAATTGACCTCTTGCACAATAGGCACCAATAGCTTCGGTGTTTGAGCCAAACCGGGCAATTCCGCGAGCTTGGCTGCGAGATCGGCCGGCAAAGTGCTCAAGTCTTTAGGCAGACTAGATGCAAGCTCGTCGAAAAACGTCGAGAAATTGTACTGGCTATCCGTGTATCTGTTGTCATAAGTGGTGCTACCCTCGCCAGTTTCGTAGACGTCCATCCGCTTGACTATCACCGTCAGGCTGTCAAACCCGACCTCCCCTCCATTTGGATACCCCACCGAGCCGGGTGGAAATGTGAGAATATACGCTGGTCCCTGCACTAGCACATTGCCAGGGCCACCGAGGTCTTCTGGACTCGTGGCAAAATAGTGGACAAAAATCTCGTAACCGGTTTCACCTTCAGTTTCCTCGCTGCTGGACAATATGGACGGCAACGCCTGCTGAGGCGGCCCGGGCACTTCAATCAATCCCACGATTCTTGAATCAATGTCTGTTCGTTTTACTTGATAAAAGGTTTCGGTATTTTCAAGAACGAGTTTCAGATATGCCAGCCCACTCTCCACGAACTCGCGATCGATGGTCGAAGCATTGTTCGTCAGAGCCTGAAGTTTGCCTTCTCCCTCGGTCAGTTTCGCTCGCACATCCTGCAACTCTCCACTCAAGCGTGTCCTTTCCTTCACGAGATCGTTTACTTTCGACTGCTGCTCTACTTTCGAAACACTCTCTTTTCTGGCAATGCCATCAAGCAATCGCTGCTTAATATCGATCTCTTCGCGCAGCTCTGAAATCTCGGTCAAGACAGCGCCTTCGCTTGGGGAACCAGCCGTCAATGTTTGCAACTGCCCTCTCAACGCTGACAACTCGGTCGTAAGCGAACTTCTCTCTTGCGAAAGTTGATCTAGCAAAGCACTTTGCTGTTGTTGCAAATCACTGATTTGATCTCCGATTCGCAAAATTTTGCCTTCCAGTAGCGATTCCTGAAACTCCAACCCGCCATTTTCGGTCTCGAGTTTTGACTTTTCCAGGTTGAACAGAGCTCCATTTGCAGCCGTCTTCTCGGAGAAATTGAAAGTAGCGATACT
The DNA here is from genome assembly GCA_964607945.1 of uncultured Candidatus Obscuribacterales bacterium. GTDB lineage: Bacteria > Cyanobacteriota > Vampirovibrionia > Obscuribacterales > Obscuribacteraceae > JAGVKB01. The sequence continues at coordinate 2,562 of CAZSNX010000023.1, read as the reverse complement.
TGTGTCAAGCATGAATCTGGCTTGATTGACCACCTTGCCAATGTCGGTTCTTTCATCACCGGAAGGCAGCTCAACAGTTTGATAATTTTTCTCATCTGGAATGAACGGTACACGACCGTTAATCGAGTTAGCCAACTGCACTTCAAACACGTGCTCCACTTGCGGTAGGTTGCTTATAAAGTCGAGCTGTTCTGCGTTGCCATCCAGCCTCCTGGTCAGATCGGGAATTATCTGACCTCTGAGCTCCGAAAGCAGCTGTATCAATGGATTCTCCCGCGGCCCTTCCTCCGGGCGCGGCGGTGGTGGCGGTAATTGTTGCTTTCCATACGTGGCATCGGACAGCTTGCTTCTAAGTTCGTTAAGCGAATCAACCAGCCCGTCTCTCCTGCTTAACAAATCTGCTCTCGACTGCGCCAAATCACTAGAATTAGCACCCACTAGAGGTGCATTCAACTGCTCAATTTCTACTTGCTGTAACTGCAGGTCAGTTAGATTAATTTGCTCGCCAACCCTGTCGATTAGAAGATGAAGCTCCTGCGTGCTGTTCCAGTCTGACCACAAACTCGGTTGGAATGTTGTTTGCAAGTCTATACGGTTCTGGACCTGCTGTATCTTTTCGGAGACTTTGCTCTGCAGCTTGAGGTTTTGCTGCAGTGGAATAGCAAAAGTGTTCAAATGAGCCAGTTGCAGCTGAAGCTCATTTTGATCGGACACTGATTTGTCTGAAATTTGAGCTTTGGTATCTGTAATTTCAGATCTGCTTTGATTGATGTCCGGCAACTCCGCCGGGCTCCTCAGCAACTGAATGTCTAACTGATCGAGCTGGAGATCCAACATTGTTATCTGAAGCGTCGACAGCAGCGACAAGCCTCGCGACCGGGACACCAGGAGCCCCTGCGTCGTAGACAAATCCTGATCGAGAAACGGCTTGCCGAACTCGCTTTCCAGGCGAATCTGCAACGTTTGCAGCCTTGACGACTCAGCATCAATGTCTCGCTGCAATGCGACTTGCTGCCTGGACAAACTCTGAATATCTTGCAAGCGCCCTAGGTCAACTAACGCCGCGCTTCTGTCGGCAGGTAGCTCGGCAAGCGATAAGTTAATCTCACCAATCTGGCTGCCAAAGTTGGACAGCGCATCAGGTTGCAGAAGGATCTCTAACAGCTGCTGACCGTAATATCTCTCCAGCAGGCTGAACTGGGTGCCGGTCAGCCCGCGGACAGCGCCAAACGGAATCTCTAGAAACGGACGTGCCGACAACGACTTGATTGCATTTCCCAGCGCTTCTAACTTTCTTACCATTTCATCAACAGCATCCAGCGCTCTCAAATCAACTGGAACGAGCTCGACCACTCCAGCCGGGCTGCCGCTGGTGATTAGCGTGCCATGAATCAGATCAGGCGAGTCGCTAGGCAAAAGCCCCATGCTAAGAATCACATTGCCGCCGCTGGCACCGGACAATCCCGAGGTATTGACATTGCCCAGCGTGACTGACCCGGGCGCCTGCACGACTACCATGCCTCCGGCGCGGCCAGCGCCTGACCCGATGGTTGTTATATCACCGGTCGTCACGCTACCGGCACCGAGCAGACCGGCAGAGATCGCCACTAAGCCACCATTGCCACTGGCCGCAGGAGCACCCGTCCCGCCGGAAGAGATAATATCGTCCAGGATGATTGACTCCGCCGCCGTGATTGAAACAGCAGCACCGTCGCCTGAACTTGCAGTCGTCATAATAGCTGCCCGAACAGTGACGTTCTGACCGGCAAGGTCAATCTGGCCCGAGGCAGCCTGCCCGCCAGCCGAAGAGTTGACTATACCGTTAACCAGCGAGTCACCCTGCGGCGACTCTACTCTTACCGCACCAGCGCTATTGCCAGCACCACCGGCGGCACTGGTATTTATGGCCGTGACGGTCGATGCGCCAAGCAAATTCACAGCGATAGAGCCGTTTGAAGAAACTATGCCTACATCGCCGGCACTGCCAGACAAAGATGATGCATCGACAATGCCGGAAACAAAAACCAAGTCTGCCGCAGACAAGTCGACCAGTCCGCCGGCCCGGCCGACTCCCGTGGCGCTGGAGTTGATGCTGTCCAAGAGCAGCGACCCCACTCCTGCCAGCCCAGCCACCAGACGGACTGATCCACTGTCCAGCGAGTTAGAGCCAACACTTACCACCGGACCAAGCGCGACATCAGCCGCAGCTAATGCAATCAAGTCACCGCCGCCTGAGACAATGGAAACACCAGGCAAATCGACCACTCCATCCGGTGCGCCCAGCCCTGTTATCGCGAAAGTCGGCAGGCAATGAGTACAGGCAGCATCGAGATCTAGCAAAAATTCTTGCGGGGCTGCCGCGCTGACTTGAAAAGTCAGCCCTGCACCCAATGTTATATTGCCTGAGGAATCAGGACCGAGCGAGTCGATCTGCCCGGCGGCACCGAAGCCAGAGATACTGCCACCACTCAATAGCACGATTTCTCCACCGCCAGACGAAAGTCCACCCGAAACTGCGAACAGCCCTGAGAGGTCCAGACCGCCTTCGTAATTTGCCAAGAA
>CAZSNX010000022.1:1707-20082 GCA_964607945.1 uncultured Candidatus Obscuribacterales bacterium | reverse complement strand
AGTGACTGGGCTAGGCTAAACTGTCCCCTGACCGGTGTCACCAAACGGACTCTAATTTCCATTCCTTTTAGGGATGGCAAGACAGTGTTGCGAAACGGACAATGAAAGAGAGCTGTCGAGTCACGTAAAACTTGTGAATCGCTCGCAATAGAGCAAGCAATAGAGCAATTGGAATGGAGCAAACGGAGTAGCAGGTAATGTACGCGTCAGCCACCTACTTTCATCAGAGAAGCTACTTGAGACGGCGCCGCAACTGTGAACCGGCAACCAGAGCACTAGTAATACTCTTTTCCAGCTTCGCAATGCTACCGCTGGCATCGCTCCTGATTATGGACTCCCCCTTAATCATCTCCGAGATGAATTCAGCTAAGGACAGTCAGACTATCTGCCTGGGAGGTAAGGTTTACTTCCTTCAGGAGGCACCGCAATAGGATTTACCTGGAAACCAACCAACGGTCAAAACGTGCAAATCCGGACCTACCGCCCCCCCTTTCAGGAAAGTCCGGATTTGCGTTCTGTCATTGAGCAATTATCCATTTAGAAAAGATTTGAACTTTTCCAGCTAATCAAGCGTCTCCTTTATTAGAGCTGCGAGCGGATACAATTTAGTTATTGCGCCGGTTTGGTGATAGTCGGTTGTCAGAACGAAACAGCCAAGGCTTAGGCATGTATGGTTGGTTGTTGAGCGTTCGCAACGAAGTCCTAAACGAAGCTGCCGCAGGGAGGAGCCATGAGCCCAAGGCCATACGTGCCGCTACATCTGCACACGGAATACAGCCTTCTTGACGGTGCTACGCGTGTCAAGGAGCTAGTAAAAAAGGCTAAGGCGGAAAATATGCCTGCCGTCGCCATTACCGATCACGGTGTCATGTATGGTGCAGTCGAGCTTACTAAGACTTGTCACGAATTAGGCGGCGTGAAAGCTATTATCGGCTGCGAGGGTTATATCTGCGATGGCGACATTAAGGACAAGAAGACCAAACAACCGCTCTATCACCTGACGATTTTGGCTCAGAATCGCACCGGATATCAAAATCTGGTCAGATTGAATTCAAGAGCCCATCTGGATGGCTATTACTACAAGCCGCGCATTAACAGAGACATGCTGGAGCAGTACCGGGACGGTCTAATCGTTCTTTCCGGCTGCCTAGGCTCCCAGGTCAACCAACATCTGCTCAATGACAATTACGACAAAGCAAAGGAAACGGCATCCTGGTACAAAGAGATCCTGGGAGACAATTATTTCATTGAGATTCAAGACCACGGTTATCCCGAGGACCGGAAAGTCAATCGACAGCTGGTGCAGATTGCAAAGGAACTCGAGCTAAAGCTCTGTGCCACTAATGACAGTCACTTCACAAACAAATGTGACGGAAGAGCTCATGATGCGCTTTTATGCATTCAAATGGGCAAGGTCGTAACCGAAGCCAACCGCATGAAGTTCAGCGGCTGGGAATACGTCAAGAATGGCGACGAAATGGCGTATCTGTTTCGAGACCATCTGGACAACGAGCACATCGAAGAATCGATCAAAAGCACATTAGAGATTGCCGATCGCATCGAGTCAATCAAACTCGCAGGCGATCCCAGGCTACCGCATTTTCCAGTGCCGGCAGGTCACACACCGGAAAGCTATCTCAACCAGATCGTCTGGGAAGGTTTGAGAGAACGCTATCCGGAGATCACTCCCGAAATTGAGGCACGCGTGCATGCCGAACTTAAGGTAATCGAGGACATGAAGTTCCCCTCTTACTTTTTGATCACCTGGGACTTCATTCGTTTCGCGCGCAGCAGAGGGATTCCAGTCGGCCCCGGTCGCGGCTCTGCCGCCGGCAGCATTGTGGCTTATTGCCTGGGCATCACCAATATCGACCCAATCAGATACAACCTGCTGTTCGAGCGGTTCCTAAACCCTGAGCGGCGATCCATGCCCGATATCGACACGGACTTCTGCATCGAGCGCCGAGACGAGATCATCAAGTATTGCTATGAAAAGTACGGTCAGGACAAGGTCGCACAAATCATTACCTTCAACCGCATGACCAGCAAAGCCGTGCTTAAGGATGTCGCACGGGTGCTGGAGTTTCCCTTTGCAGAGTCCAACAAGCTGGCAAAAATGGTGCCGGTGGTGCGCGGCAAGCCGACCCCATTAGACGAGATGACCACCGAGCATCCTGAGTTCAAGAAGGTCTATCAGACCAGCGAAGAGGCCAAGGAGGTAATCGATCTCGCGCGCAGACTGGAGGGAGTCAACAAAACTTTCGGAATGCATGCCGCCGGCGTCGTGATCTCCGATGTACCACTCGAAGAGCTTGTACCGGTGCAGCGCAACAATGACGGCGCAATCATCACGCAGTTCTACATGGAAGATCTCGGCTACGTCGGATTGGTCAAGATGGACTTCCTGGGTCTGCGCAACCTGACAATGGTCGACAAAGCAGTCAAGATCATCAAACAAACGCGCGGCATCGAGATCAATCCCGACAAGCTTCCGCTCGACGACGAAAAGGTTTACCAAACAATCAGCAACGGCGACCTTGCCGGCATCTTCCAGCTAGAAACTTCTTCCGGAATGAGACAGGTTGCCCGGGATATGAAGCCCTCCTGCATGGAAGATCTTTCGGCGCTGATCGCTCTTTATCGCCCTGGTCCGCTCGATACCGGGATGATCGATAAGTTCATCGACTGCAAGCATGGTACCACCCAGATCACTTATCTCACTCCGCATCTGGCACCGATCCTGAAGGACACCTACGGACAAATCGTCTATCAGGAACAGGTAATGCAGATCGCTCAGCAGCTGGCAGGTTACAGCTTGGGCCAAGCCGATCTCTTGCGCCGAGCGATGGGTAAGAAGAAACCGGAGGAGATGGAGAAGCAGCGCGAGCTGTTCGTCGGTGGCTGCGCGAAAAATGGTATCAGCAAAGAGATCTCGGATCAGCTCTTTGACATGATGGTGCAATTTGCCGAGTACTGCTTCAACAAATCGCACAGTCAAGCCTATTCGTTTGTCACTTATCAAACCGCATATCTAAAAACGCACTATCCGGTCGAATACATGACGGCGCTGCTCTCGAGCGTCAGCAGCGAGCAGGATAAGGTGCAAGGATATATCGCTGAATGCCAGGCGATGAGCATCGACATTCTGCCGCCCGACATTAACGTGTCCGGACCAGACTTCACCGCCGACGGCGGCGCAATACGTTTTGGACTGTCGGCCGTAAAAAATGTCGGCGAAGCAGCCATTCAAGAGATCGTCAACAAGCGCGAGCAGGATGGAAAGTATTCATCACTGCACGACTTCATCTCGCGGATCGATTTAAGAGTCGTCAACAAACGCGCCCTGGAAGCCTTGATTAAATGCGGTGCTTGCTTGGGTCTTAACGTTAGCAGGCGACAAGCTCTGGAAAATATCGACTCTTTGGTTGAATCTTCCAGTCGCAGGCAGGTCGAGCTGGCATCCGGTCAAATGAACCTGTTTGCCGGCCTGTCGGTCGCAACGATGCCAGAACTTCAACAGCTAAAGGGCGAATCCACCGAATTTCCCGAAGCAGAGCTTCAAAACATGGAGCACGAACTGCTCGGATTTTATGTCACCAGCCATCCCTTGAAGAAAGTATCCAATCGACTGCGCTGGCTGACGACTCATTCCATGAAAGAAGTTCGCGAAGCCTCAGACGGCACCAACGTCATTCTCGGCGGGCTCGCTACCAGCATTGAGAAAAAGCTCACGAAGCAAAACAAGCTGCTTTGCATTGTCCATCTCGAAGATCTGTCGAGCAAAGGTGAAATCGTCATCTACAGCGAAACACTGGAGAAGCTGCCGCAGGAAGTTCTAATCCCGAGATCGCTTCTCTTGATCAAGGGTAAGGTCAAGAAAAATGAGGATGATGTCTCTATTCTGGCCAATAACGTGCGTCGCATCGCCGATGCATCGCTGGTAAATATCTTCTTGACCGAAGAGCAAAGTTTTTCTGATTTGCATCGTTTGAAAGACGTCTTGAATGCTCACAAAGGCGACGATCCGGTGCTGCTGCATTTCCCGCAAGGCAACCAGAGCCAAACGATTCTGGTTGGTAGTCAATACTGGGTTGCAGCCTCGCCAGATCTTGTCGGAGCAATCAACTCAGCATTTCGTCCCGGCATCAACGTGCTGATTAGCAAAGTATCCGTCTAACTTAGCCTGTACCAGTCAGGCTGGCCGCGCAGACTCGCATTCAATTGTTCGTTAGGAGTGCTGGCAGATCTGTGTCAGAATTTCCTTGCCAAGCTATTTCGTCGCAGAAGGCAGATAGATGAAAAGACTCTTGACTATGATCTTGCTTATTGTGGCAATCGTCTGTTTGCCATCGGGCTGCTCGGGCCGATCGCCTGCTCAGCTCGAAAAAATCAAACTGCCGCCCGGCTTTCAAATAAGCATTTATGCGGATAATGTTCCAAACGCGCGCTCGATGGTGCTCAGCGCCAACCACACTTTGTTTGTCGGAACAAGAGAAGACAACGGCAGCGTCTATGCGATTCCAGACCGCAACAAGGATTACCGCGCCGACGAGGTAATTACAATTGCTCGCAACTTATTCATGCCCAATGGCGTCGACCTGCACAACGGCTCACTCTATGTGGCGGAAGTAAATCGAATCCTGCGCTTCGACAATATTGAAGCCAACCTCGCCAATCCGCCCAAACCGGTTGTGGTGACAACCGAACTGCCGTCAAGTGTCCACCATGGCTGGAAGTACATTCGTTTCGGACCCGATGATCTTTTATATGTTCCGATTGGAGCACCATGCAATATCTGCGACCGTGGCGATCCTTTCGCAGCCTTGACCAGAATGAAAGCAGATGGCTCGAACGCGGAAATATTCGCACGCGGGATTCGCAACACGGTTGGTTTCGACTGGGATCCGCAGACAAAAGAGCTCTGGTTTACTGACAACGGACGAGATTGGTTGGGAGACAACAAGCCTCCTGACGAGTTGAATCATGCTCCGGTTGCCGGTATGCACTTCGGCTATCCCTATCGTCACGGAAAAGATATCGTCGACCCTGAGTTCGGAAGCAAACTCGGCGAAATTAAAACTACAGCAGCTGCAGTCGAACTCGGACCGCATGTGGCGGCACTGGGTATGCGATTCTACACTGGCACAATGTTTCCATCTGAATACAAGCATCAGGTCTTCATCTGCGAGCATGGTTCCTGGAACAGAAGCTCGCCGCTTGGATATCGCATCACACTCGTTCGCCGAAATGAAGGACAGGAGCCAAAGTACGAAGTATTTGCCGACGGCTGGCTGGAGGCCGGCAAGGCTTGGGGAAGGCCGGTGGATATACTGGTTGCTCCGGACGGATCGTTACTCGTCTCCGACGACAAGGCCGGCTGCATCTACCGCATTACTTACAGCAAACTGCGTCCTTGAAACGACCTAAGCGATGCCGAAAGCTGCCAAGCACAAGCGACGGCAACTTTCATCAAGCCGGCAACACAACTTCAACCGGAAACAAAACCGGCCCTTCCTCGTCACACAATATCCGACTGCTGGTTTTGGCTTGCAGACGGTGTCCCACTCGAAACACTTCACGCTTCGGCTCGGACATGTATAATCAATTCTTGTAAGTTTAATGGACTCACAGTGTAATCGCTGAAGGCTCTGTTAAAATTACTCGTTCTCAAAGTAGCAACAAGGAGGTTTAGTTCGCACCAACACAACGCCCAACTTCCAGAACGGCTGCGTCCAATACTGGGCTCAAGGTAAGCGTTTCGTGTACCCCTCAAGATATGTGTCACTGGCAAACCAGACTGTATGCATATTTTGTCAATCTCTTCGGCAACCACAACAAAGCACTCGTCCGAACAACGAGCGCGAAAGGGGGAAGAAACATGTTTGGACCACATCTCATTTTAGAAGCCTACGGCTGTCCCAAAGCCAAATTGGCTGACTTGAATCTCTTAAGCAAAGTTCTGGATAGTTATCCTGAACAGCTGGATATGACAAAAATCATGCCACCATACGTTTTCACGTATCATGGCGCTGTTCCGGATGATTGGGGCGTGAGCGGTGTAGTACTAATCGCCGAGTCTCACATATCCATTCACACGTTTCCTGACAAGGGTTTCGTGACGTTGGACATTTTCTCGTGTCGCGACTTCGATATCGATGAAGCCATCAAGTACTTCAGCGAAAATTTCGAACCGACCAGCTATGAAAAGCAGGTATTGATGCGCGGTAGAGAGTTTCCACGCAGCGCCGGCCGGGCCGGACGGATTATAGAATCCGAACGACTCAAATTAGCCTCGTCTCTTTGATCGAGCGATAAAATCGGCTAAGCCATGGTATCGTAAGTGATACCATGGCTTTTGGCGCCATCAACTTCGAGGCTACATACAGATGTTCATCTCAATCAATCATATTCCGATAAAGAAAGGTCGGGAAACCGATTTCGAAAGAATGTTCCAGGAGCGAGAACGCGCAGTGGAAGATCAACCGGGATTTCACAGCTTAGACCTGCTCAAGCCCGGAATGCGGATGCTAATGGGCGGAAAACCCGAGCAAACCGATAATGAGTATCAAGTGCTCACACGCTGGGATTCGGAAGAATCGTTCAAAGGCTGGGTGCACAGCGATGCTTTCAAGCGCGCTCACTCGCGCGAGTTCGACGCCACCATATTTGATGGCAAGAGCTACCTTACTCTGCACCACGCGGTAGATGGAGTTAGTGTTGAGACTTAGCTGAGCGCCTCAGTCCGGCGGCGCTACACCAGCAGTTATAGCCTGACGTTTGTTGGTTGTTACTGTTGACTGCCGGCTTGCGCGGTGGCCTTGACCGCCTCGTCTGCGCTTTCGGCAGAGATAGTGCCGCCACCCTCGCCGCCCCGTCCGAGCAGTTTACGAGTCATCGCCATCGGAACACCGGCAACCTTTTTACCGACTCCACCGGTTCCATCCTTTACTTTCGAAGCTGTGGCAGCTATTCCGTGCCCGATTGCTTTGGGCAGAACGGCCATCTTGCCGCCGACCGCTTGCGACCCTTCCATGACTTTGCCACCGATTGCTTGAGTGCCGTCCTTTAGCTTCCCTCCGGTGCTCATCAAGCCGTGGCCGATCGCCTTTGGCGCAACTGCCAGCTTGCCGCCAACTGCTCCGGTGCCGTCTTTGATCTTTTCACCAGCCGATTTCAAACCCTGGCCCGCCGCTTTCGCACCGGATGCGATACCATCCCTCATAAATTTGGTGCCATTCATCATTCCACCGCCGACCTTTTTGCCGCCGCTGACTATCCCAGAACCGGCCGCTTTCGTGGTGGTTGCAATGCCGTGCACAACCTGTTTCGGACCGGCCATCAAACCTTCGTCATCCGCCCCAACCGGCCCGCTGCGCAATGCGGTCGTGCTGGCCGGCTTGATTGAATGCGCGGATTCTGCAGCACTTTCTACTCTCTCCTCCCTGGGCGCCTTCACCGGCTTGGGTGCCTTGGCTTCTTTCGGAGCTCGCTTGGCCGGCTTGGCCTTGACCATGTGGCTGTTCGCGGCCGAAGGCGGCTGTACATAAAGGTATGGGTCGAGCACCGATTGCGGACCGGCCAAAGCCGAATTAGTCGCCGCAAGAACGAGGCTCACAGCCATTAAAACTGATGTCCCATATGCAGCTTTCATCACTCTCATACTCCGATTCACAAACATTGCACCCTGACAATTTATAGCATAGGTGTAAGGCTTGAACTGCTCACCTGAGGGGTTGTTAAGGTTTGAGCGCGAGGGCCAGTTCCCAGACCTGACAACACAGCTTGCCCATCTGAAGATATAATCTTGAAAGTTGCTTCGTGCCGGCCAGCTCTGCCTGGGAAGAATAGATATGCGATACGTTTCGCTTGTCAACCGAGCACGGTAGATTCTCGGGATGGAAAGGGACTCAAGATGCCAGAACAAACAAATCCAGCCGTCTTCTGCGCCATACTGGTGTGCTGGGCCCTGCTTTGCGGAGCATTCGGAGCATATAAGGCGTTTTTCGAAAAGCCACCGGACGAAGCTGAATAGGCATCGCCCGACTTAAAGCTTGAACCTTTTACAACTGCGCTTAGAAGTTCGTTTTGTTGCTTCTTAATGCTGCTTTTCAGCGAGCGTCTTGCCCGGTTCCTTTTTGTGACCTTCTGGATGGGGCAGTTTAACTATCTCAACAGAGCACGGAGAGTGAGACACAACAGCCTCTGAGACGCTGCCCAGTAGAAATCGAGTGAATCCACGCCGCCCGTGAGAACCCAAGACAATCAGATCAGCCGGCCATTCTCGAGCCAGCTCCAAGATCTTGTCCTTTATGTAACCTTCCAGCACCTCAAATCTGACATTATCTCTGCCGAATCTCTCCTCAAGCAGTCGCGCACTAGATTCCACCAGCCGCTTAGTCGAATCAACCAGCTCCTTCTGCGCCTCCAGCGCTAACGGCACATAGCTAGTGTGCCATCCGGCGTACTCCGGATGAAACGGCTCGACAACGCTCAATACATAAAAGCTGCTGCCTTCCGGCCACGGTCTTGCCAGCACCGCTTGCAAAGCTGCGTCCGAATGCGGTGAATCGTCCATAGCAAGCAGGATATTCATATTTCAGACCTCCAAAGGCACTCCGCATAACTGGCGCGAAAGGCCGAAAACATGCACGGATAATGAATTGAGCAACTTCGCAACGCAGAACTATCCTCTTTCATAATAGCTCAGCGCTCTTTGCCCAGCAGCATTAGCTCATCACAGTCTCCGGCTCGATTGCCGAGATTAGTATCAAAATTCCCGGACATCCCCGGCAGTTAGTTTTTCCAGCCTCGCCTAGCATTCCGATACAATCGTTAATGCCAATTAATTCATCTAATGCTTTGTAGACGATTTATTACTGCGTAAAAGGGTAAATAGGTATTGGCATCCGAAGTTATTTCGGAAGTTCCACTCGCTGACGGGGGGTCTGCGAGGCTGCAATTATCTATAAGCGCTGAGTGGGAAAATCCAAATTCCTACATCGGCTCCCAGGGAGGCGGTAGACGTGTCTGCCTGGAAACTCGGGCGAATTTGGCATAAGTGCGCGCGGAGTACAAGCAATGTCCGGCGCAGATTGCATCGACGATATACCAGGCCAATGGCCTGCCGTAGCGACAGCGGCGTCTATCTAATCGAATTTCTCGTGGCATTGATAGTCAGCACGATGATAGCGGGCATTCTAATTGACGACATAAGCCAAATTCATCGCTTCTCGACTAAGGGTGAAAAGCAGCTTGTCGCTGCGGCCATTGCCCAGGAAGTAATCGACTCGGCAAGAGACACCAGCTATGCCAATCTCCAAGCGCTTAAGTCGAGAGTCCACACGCTACCAATAAATACCGGAGACGGTAATATCGATGCCGCTTTCCCGCGACCGTTGCTGCTTGATCTTCAAGAATTGACCTGGACGGATGCCAGCAAAGTCAATCGATTTTTCGGGCAGGTAACCGAGCGCATCGAAGACTTCGCACCGGTACCAAACACTCTCAAGGTGACTGTAACTGTCGAATGGAGGGAAGACGGAAATGTCGCTCGCTCTTACAAAGTGGAAACGCTTATATCGGAATATGGGGTTCACAGTTGAGTAGTCGAAGAGCACAACTGGCAGTTCGACTATCTACCGGCAGCGCGCTGATCGAGTTGATGGTAGCTACGCTGTTGCTCGGGGTAATCACTGCCGGACTGGTTGGATTGGTGGTGGTCAACAACGCTCAAAGCGAACGACTGTTAAACAAGGTCTCCAGCATCAGCGACGTCAGACAGGCGGTCGAGCGAATCGGCAAGAATGTTCGGATGGCTCGGAGCGTAGGTGACCTGTACGGACTTTATCCATATCCAACCGACAAGCTGGTAGATAATCATGGCACCGGGGGCGCCACCACTGATTCGAGCATTCTAAAGCAAAACTCGGTCAACACCAAAGCGCTTCAGGACGGCACCGTAACTCTAAGCGCCAGCAATTTCCCGGCACCGGGAGACCCTTCCTGGGGAGCGGGCCAAGTGCCTTCCGGTGGCTGGCCTTGGCCAAGCCTGTATCCTTATAGCCTCTCGCAACAAACGTTGATCGTGCAAGTACCGGTTTTCAACTTAGAGGGATATCCGGTGATGTGGAGCGGTACCGCTATCAATCTCGAGTCTGTGGACACCTATGTTTATCAAGTGATCGCCGATCCCTCCAACGCTGGTCAATTCTTGCTCCAAGTCGCAGGTTTCCCGGGCTATGGCAGCAGCATGCAGATCTCGTCGACACCACAGACAATCTTGAAAGGCATAGTCGGACCGCTCGATTCGACCGGCCGAATCAGCGTGTTCCACTACGTTTCAAACACCAATCCCTCCTACCTGTACACCAATGTACCGGACAGCGTGGTGTCCACTATCAGCGGCATCGTCCTGGATCTGGAAATTCTTCGCAAGACGGAGGGTCCGCAGCCAGCCACCATGGGCTTCAAGACCGAGTTCTTCATGCGCAACAACACGACAGCCACAGTAATTGGTTCGTAAGAGATTGGAAAGAGATGTCCACAAGAGAAAAGCCGATCGCAATAGCTAGTCGACAAAGTGCCCGGAAGCAAACGCGAACCGATGCCGGTTTCTCATTGGTGGCAGTAACGGCTATCTTGATTATCAGCTCTCTTTGGGCCAGCGCGATGATGGGTGCGATGCTTCCAACCTACGAGCGAATCACTACCATGAAGGTTCAGAACCTGGCGCGCAGCTCCGCCGAAGCCGGTATCGATTATGCCATCGGCTCATTGAACGCTGCCATCGGATCGGCGCAAGCGAGTTCGCTTGATGCCACTACACTCGGCACCACAAAGACGACTCAGCTGCCGTCCTCGATTACAGGCAACACCGGCTCGCAAGTGAGCGTAACAGTTTACAACGAGGCACCACCCACCACTTCGATGCTCTACGATCCGAACATTGCTTACATGGTATCGAAGAAACTAATGTCCAACCCCTACCGACGCATCGAATCGCAAGCCATATTGGGCAGCACCGCGCGCACAGTTCGAGTGATTGTGGCACCGATTTTGAACAGTCCCAATTTTGTTCCTTTCGCCATTTTCGGCAACACGGCTCTAAATATAATCGGGCTGTCCACGTTCGACAGTTACAACCTTGCCACAGGCGATCCCTTCAAAACCACCAGCTATACCAACAACGACAACAACTACAATATCTACGCCGACGTCGGGAGCAACGGCAACATTACAGTTCTAGGAAGCGGCAACACCAAGCGCGGAGTAAAGATCGGTGGATCTTACTTCTCGTTTCCAGAACCGGCGGATAATCAAGCCTTCAATCGGCAGAACATTATTTCGCAATTCAATTCGACCCCAACCAATCAAGCATCCTGGATCAAGATTTACGACAACGTCTACTCCAATCAAGACACCTCTGGACTCTGGCCTCGCGGGCAATATCCAAACCGGATGAACAGCTGGAACAATGTCTATGGCTGGAGCAATCCTGGTCCGACAGACCCACTTAACTCCACGAAACCTGGACCGAACGGAGTTGTGAGCCCATACGATTCCTTCCAAAAACTCACTTTGCCACCAGCGCCTGCGGCTCCAGCCGGCACCTTCAACCTGGGCAACGTGACTATAAGAAACGAAGCTACGCTTACCTTCAAGGATGGTGCATCCTTACCGTCCGGGACGCTCGGCACCATCTCAGGAAGCAATACGAACGTCAATCTGCCACCAGGTAATTACGTGGTAAATACACTAACTGTAACCGGCGAATCCAAGATTAACGTCAACAGCTCATCTCCAGTCACCATTTACTTCGAAGGAACCAGCCCTGGTGGTACTGTCCTTTCCGTTTCCAGCGATTCCGCCGTCAACATGAATTCAGGCGGAACAGCTTCGAAGCTCAAGCTGTATTACAACGGCAGTCAGAGAATCTCGCTAAGTGGAAACTCCAAAGCAATAGTATATGCACCGAATGCTTCCGTTTACTTGGGCCAGGGCTTTTCGGATGAAGCGCATCATTACGGCTCGCTCGTCGGAGGCACCGTCAATGTAAATGGAGGATTGTATAGCGGAGCCGGCGCTTTCGTGCATTTTGATGCCTCTCTGCGGAACGCCAGCACGACCGGCACAGCTACAATGCTAAATAGCGTGAAAATTACCGGACTAAAGGCGGTCTCGTGGCAAGAGCTGTAGTAAGTAAGAGAAGAAAGCTGCTGAAGAGAACACAAGATTTTCTCAAAGAGCACAAAACTGAAACTCTGGTCGGGCTGATAGCCATAGCAGCAATAGTTTTGGTATCGATCAAATTGTTCGACAATCTCACGACCTCCTTAATTGTGAGAGACGCCGCCTCAGAATTCGCAGAGGTGCTGCGTGAAGCACGAGCGGTAGCCGGAGAGCGTCACGTATTCGTAGCAGTTAATGCCGAGTCGGCAACCCCGTCGCGTGCCAGTGTCGCCCAAGTAATGCAAGGTCCGGTCGAACTTACGGCTTGCGAGCTACCGAAAGGTGTTTCGACCGACGGCACAGTAACATTCGGTCCTTATGGAGTGCCAGTTGCGGCAAAGAACTTCATTGTTAGAAAGGGAGATTCATTTCTTACAGTGATAGTAAACGAGCACGGACTGATTACAATTCCTGCGCAATAACCGAGACACTCGACCTAAGACTTATCCACGTCCAGAAAAACATGAGCAACATAGCCCTGCTCGCCGTGCTCTATCTTTAACCGCTGTGAGCAAACAGACTTAACCACTGTTTTTTTGCGATGAACATCAGGATCGAAGAGCTGCCCACCCAAATCAGCCTGCAGAAACTCAGTGTCCCCATTTCTTCTGTGACTGACTACATCGAAATCAGAGAAGAACTTTCGGTCCGATTCAAACAGATAGATAATCTCAGCGAGCCAACTGCAAAGCAATCCTTCCAAATTGTCTGCGATTATCTCTACCGACGATGACTCGACCGGCGCCGTACAAGCCGGCTCTACCAGCAGAGAAGTGAGGGCTCGAGCGCACTCGGCGAACAAATCATGCAGGTTTGGTCCCCAAGCATGAAAACCGAAGTCTGCTTGGTTGTCGAGTATTTGAAAGCCGGCTGTCGAAACTTGCATCAAAACAGTTCATTTGAGGGCTGTGCAATCAATTATATGTGCAAACGCAGTTGCTCATCACTACTATCGACGTCCCCAGTAAGCTGCTTCCCGGACTGTCGGGTGCTCATCATGCACTAACGTCTCAATCGAACGAGCCGGAGTGCTTGGATTCTTTGCTACCAGAGATCGTACTAACCAGGCGTGATGATTTGCTAAGTCTCGGAGGCGATATGGCGGCGTATCCGGATTAAGAGCTTCAGCCAAAAACGGGCGCAGCTCTCTTTCTCTACGAAGCTCATTCATCAGAGACCTCCCATCAATTCATTTGCTCTTGCAATAGGAAATGCAGTGCAAATGCACATTGCATCAAATGCGTCACCCGAACGCGCCCTTTCTTAAATATATTAGAGACGATTATTGGTTATTTCGCCATATCTGTTTGGCATATTAATTGTTAGGGAATCCCATAATCTTGAATCCACGTAAACTGCTCTTACCTTTCACTTAACACTTCTTACAGAAAACACTTGACGTTAGGGTAAGCTTCAGATAACATCGCTAAACCGCTTGGGAGGGAGATGGTGATCGTGACCGGGCGATGATCGATTGAACGCATCGAAGGCAAGGACTTTTAAATGACTCGCAGCAGCGGCTTTTATTTTTGGTTTAAGGAGGTTCACCTGGGGTGAGTTAGGTTTGGCATCGAACCTCCAGGTGGACCGCAGATTACCGAATCTGCGGTCTTTTGTTTTAGGAAACGGAAGAAAAAAAGAGTCAATCAACATATGTCAGGCAATTTGAGACAGATCAACATCAAAGGGACGGTCGATCCGCAATCCAGCCAATGGTCTCCCATTGCAATCTCTTTCGCCGGCGGAAATGCAACGCTCACCGGCAAGAGCTGGTTTTATAGCTACTTCTTTTTTACCAGGGGCAGGCCCGGGTAGCATTCAAGTTCACACTTATGCAACCGCCCGGGCCAGAAGTTAGGACCCGGGCGTTTTTCTTAGCAAATTTCTCAAGGAGATAATCACGTGTTAGAAGCAAAACTGGTAAGCAAATCCAGCCCCGATCACAAAAGCGTTGTAGCGCTATCAGACAACGCCACGTGCGGCGGAGTCGAACTGCTCATAATCGGCGGTCCGTGCACTGTCGAGAACATGGAGCAGATGGAAGCGACCGCTCGTCAGTTAGCCGGCGCTCCGGTGCAAGCTCTGCGTGGCGGCGTCTACAAGCCGCGCACATCGCCCTACGCTTTCCAAGGAATGGGCGCAGAAGGGCTGGACATTCTCTCGCAGATAAGCAAAAAGCACAAAGTGCCGGTTGTGACGGAAGTAATGTCTCCGGAGCAAGTTCCGCTCGTTTCTGAGCAAGCCGACATGCTGCAGATCGGCAGCCGCAACATGCAAAACTTCGAGTTGCTCAAAGCGGTCGGTCAACAAACGAAGCCAGTACTCTTGAAGCGTGGATTATCTGCGACGATTGAAGAGTTTATTATGGCTGCCGAATACGTGATGGCTCACGGCAACCCGAATGTGATCTTATGCGAGCGCGGTATTCGCAGTTTCGACACGTTCACCCGTAATGTGCTCGATCTCGGAGCAGTAGTTGCGCTCAAGCAGCTGACACATCTTCCAGTCATTGTCGATCCCAGCCATGCAGCCGGCAAACGCGAATTGGTGGCCGATTTGGCCAGAGCAGCAATCGCCTGCGGAGCCGACGGACTGATTATCGAGTGCCATCCGGAACCGGAAAAATCCGTGTCTGATGCACGGCAGGCTCTATCGCTGGAAGATATGGTCTCGCTGGTGCACTCTCTAAAACCGATCGCAGAAGCAGTCGGTCGCAAGATTGCCGGAGACAAGGGCAAAACTCAGCTGCAAGTAGTCTCCGCCGCCGCGACTCGCAGCATCCTATCAGGCACTCGCGTTTCATCGCGCGCTTGCGGGAGGTCTTAACGATGGAAGAGATTGGTTGGCGAGTCGACTCAGGCAACTGCGAGGTCGACTCCGATGAAAAGCAAAATCTGAATCAAATAATGTCAATTCGGCAGCAGATCGATCAATTGGATCAATCCATAGCCAGACTGCTAAGTCAGCGGCTGCTGGTAGCCCGGCAGCTTACGCAAGCCAAGAGCAGGCTCGGCTGGCCGGTTCAAGACAACGGTCGCGAAGCGGAGGTATTGAAAAAGGTCGCTTCCTTAAGCAACGATGCAGAGGTCGGCCAATCAGTCAAAGCAATTTACGAAACTATTATGGCTCAGAGTCGACTGCTGCAAAATCGCTGCCAGGCTCAATGCGGCACGGAACTACCGATCACCGCCGGACAGACACCGGCAAAAGTCACAGGAAAGACACCGGTTTACTTTCCACGTGTATTGATTGTCGGTCTGGGATTGATTGGCGGCGCATTGGCTCGACAGATTAAGCGCACCGTGCCGCAAACCGTGATTGTGGGAGTGGACTACCAGACTATCGTTTCGCAGGCGCTGGCCGAAGGAGTAATCGACCAGGCCGAGACCGACCCGATTAAAGCGCTCAAGAAGACACAACTAATCGTGCTTGCAGCCAACCCCGATCAAAATTTAGAACTACTCAACCAGATATCTTCCCACTTGAGTCGAAGACAGCTGGTAATTGACGTCACTTCAACCAAGACAAATATCTGCCGTATGGCAGAACAACTTAATTTAAGCGGCGCAGATTTTATCGGAGGTCATCCCTTTTTCGGCAGTGAAAAATCCGGACTGGAAGGATCACGAGAGTTAAACACTGACGGAAAGACATTTTGTTTGGTTCCGACCTTACGATCATCGGAAATCTCGCTGAGACGATTGTCACGTTGGCTGTCGGCACTCAAATTCAAAGTTGAGATAACCGATGCCACCACGCATGATATCGCGTCTGCAAAGCTGAGCCACCTTGTTCAGCTGCTTGCTGTCACTCTCGGTGCCGAGATCGCCGATGGACTTTCGCAGGATGAGCTGAAGGAGCTGCTCAAGTTATCCGGTCCGAGCTTCGCTCAGACTGCCAGGCTAATGTCCAGCTCGTCTACTCTTTGGAGTGAGATAGTCTCGCAAAATCGAGAAGCGATTGCACAGACACTGGGTGATTACAATCAACGTCTCAAGAAACTGCACAAGGCAGTTAAGACTGACGATAGAAAGGCAGTGGAGGCGCTGTTCGAGGCAGCCAAACTGGTACCTCCCAACTGCCCGTAAGACGCCGACATGACTTTGGCTTGCCACCACTCATCAACCGGCGAGCCAAGTCAACGTTACTCGAAGCTAAGCTGGCTCCGGCATCCGCCCAGCCGGGAGACATGCGCGCACAAGAGGACGAGCTAGAGGATGGCACCGGAGCTGCCGCGTGCGCTTGTATAAACGTGCAAGCAAGCTCCTATTCCTAATTGGCAAAGCAAGACAGCTACTCTGATGCCAATCGGAGGAATTCCGCCTGCAGCAGGAATGGCCAGCAGTGCTGCAAAGAGCAGCGAACCGATTGCGAGCTCCACCAGTCGCCGGCGCGAGTGCCGGTCTTTCAGCCAGCCCTGCCGAGAAAGTCCGGTGCGTGAGATTGCCGATTCTCCGACCACTGCGGCAGTCACACTCAAACCGATCAACAGACACAGCTCCAGGAGCGCCACGATCACATTTGCCAGAGGCGTTGCGATCTCCATTATGAACAGACAGCGCGCAAGCAGCAAAAGTATCACGCACGACACAATGCCGGAAAACAAAGATCTCCAAAATCGTTGCCGGCAAACAGCCACCGCTTGAGCTAATCTGGCCGGACAGACAGACCATGCCAGGATACCAACCGCAAAGCAAAATAGGAATGAAGGGAAAAATGGCTTGCGATCGCTCGCCCAAGCACGAAATGCCAAAAGCGGGCGCCGCTTCGGATCGAGATCGATCTTCTTTTTACCTACCCATTCGGGTAGCGAGACTTGCAGATGAAGGAGTTTCAATTCGTCATCGACCGTAATCTCGGTTCGGCTGCTTGAAGGCTCAGCTGCAGCCGGAGGGTTGGCTACTTGAGCGGAGCAAGTGAGCATGAAAGCTCCGGCAACGGAACATGCCAGCGTTAACGCTATGAATATTATTACCTGTTTTCCCGCTGGCACTTTCATCAGCTTTCAATCACCTCTGCTGCCGGTACCGGTCCGGACAGCAATACTTTGAGCACCGCCACCGCTGCTACTCCGGCAAACCACGCCAACAATCCGGATATGCTCTCGAACGACTCGAGCGCAACAAACGCTACTGCCAGACCGAGCACGGCAGCAGTCAAGACAATCTCCTTGGCAGTTACGCTCGACTGCCTTTCGGCCTGCACAGCAGAAAGAATGCGCTGAGTGAGAGCCTCCGATACGTCAAACTGAGGCAGCACCGCAGCGGCTGAAAGCAGATCGTTGGTCTGCCTACACCAGTCCGCACAGCTCGCACATGAGTTCAATAGCAACCGGTGCTCGGAAAGTTTTACCAGCTCCGCAAGCCGCCCTCCCGAATCGAGCTTTGCCTCGATTGCCGACCGGAAGGACTTACATTCATGGCTGGACATTGCATCAGTCATTTCCTTTCACCTCCTTACAAATCAACTTCGGACATTTTGTCAGCAAGTATCTTTCTCAGTTTCTCGCGTATGCGAAAGAGCAGTGACTTTATTGTCGTCTCGCTTTCACCGGTAATTGCGGCTATCTCTTCGTAAGAGAGATCATGTTGATATCTCAAAACAAAGAACTGCCGATGTCGGACAGATAAGCTAGCGAGCGCATCTAGAAGCATCGCTTGAGACAGCCGCCATTCCACTTCCTTTTCGACGTCTTGATGGGCGGAAGGCTCAAGTCCGGGATTATCCTCGAGCAGCTCATCAAGCGAGCCGAACTCCTTTCTGTCTCGGACATGGTTGAGCGCCGTGTTTGAAGCGATTCTGAGCAGCCATGGCTTGAAACTAGCTTCTTGCCTAAAAGAGCCAAGCGCCTTGAAAGCCTTGAGGAATGTCTCTTGGGTCAGATCTGCTGCAGCTTCGTGGCTGAGTACAATCTGATAAAGCACGTTGTAAACCAATCTCTGGTAGCGGCGCACCAATGTCTCGTAAGCTTTGCCGTCACCTGACAAGGCTAAGCCGACCAGCTTGCCATCGCCGTCGATTTCCTTATGCCAGCTTCCCTGCGCGATATCCATCGAAGATGACGTTTGACAATTCGCCTGCATAGCCGGCGCAGCACCGGCGGTCCTTCCCAGCGATTCCACTATCATTGTGCCCAGGCAATTCAGG
>CAZSNX010000022.1:0-1697 GCA_964607945.1 uncultured Candidatus Obscuribacterales bacterium | reverse complement strand
TCAACTCAATCGCACCAGCCGGTGCCGGCAACCGGCCGGAACGATTTTTAGTTGCCGAATTCGGAGGTCAGCAGGCCGGCGATGCGGTGTCCAGGCATCAAACTTCCGACAGTTCTATGCGGTCTGAAGTCGCCACTTACCATCTCGCGAACTTTGTCGGAGACTTGATGCCGTTGTTCCGCAGTGAGCACACTCCTTACCTGTAGGGCAGTAGTCAATCGCTGATCGGCAAGCTGATCGCGAATTCCTTTGACGACGCCTGCCTGCTGCGAAATCTGTGTTTCGGTAGCATCACTTTTATCCATTAAATTAGTCAGATTGAGTACTTCCTGCCTGAGCCTTTCTCGCAATGGGCGAGTAGCCGTAATGCGGTTTTGAAAGATGGAAGTAAGCTTTCCGCGTTGGTCATCCGTTGCATCGATTCGATTAAAGAACCGCTTCTCGAAGTGCTTGAGCATTGACTCTTCAAGTCCCTGATCAATCAATGGGTCGCTCGAATTCGCTCCAGCAACCATCAACACGTCGTCTTGGTCGGTTGCGAATGCCGGTGCGGCAGACCGCCCGAATCCAAGAATCAACGCTGTAATTGCAAGGATTGAAATCGGTCCGGTTAAATGTGCTTTGCCTTTCATGACTGTCCTCCGTTTGTTTGCGTCTATCTTCCATCCAAAGGCATATACACGGTGGCAAGAAAAAGGTTTCGCACCAATCAAAAAGTCGACCGCTGCCCGAATGCAGAGGCAAATGGGGCTGCGTTGCTGTCAGTCAAACGATTGCGAACTTACTATCTGGAATTAGAGGCGTAGCTCGGCTTTGGCTGTCAATAGTGCGGCGGCCAACTTGACGACATCGACACCTACCCGGACGATAGACTCCTGCTGCTTAGCGTCCTTCAATGAGCCGTCGTCATTGATTGCCTCATTTGCCTTACTGACGGCAACTTGATGAGGAACAACTGTGACACCGATACTTTCCAGAATGGAGCGGACATGCACCAGACCTCTCAGCCCGCCTAAAGCTCCCGGAGAACCACTGATCAGACCGGCTACCTTTCCTTGGAAGTTAGCGACCAAACCTTCCCCTTCAGCCGGACGGGAAGCCCAGTCAATTGCATTCTTCAAAGCCCCGGAAATAGAGCTGTTGTATTCCGGTGAAGCGATCAAAAACGCATGATGAGCTGATAGAAGCGCCTTGAGCTCCCTAGCATTGGGATGCAAACCGTTTTCAGCTTCGAAATCTTGACAGTAGACAGGTAACGGATAGTCTTTCAAATCTATAATAGTTACTGCCGCGCCGGCGGCGCGCGCTCCCTCGGCGGCGATTGCCACCAACTTCTTATTGAAAGACTCCTTTCTCAAGCTTCCGGCGAACGCGAGCACCCTGACCTGAATTTCCATTTTTTCGAATCACCTCTTAGAAGGGAAGCAACGCTCATAACTGTCTGCAGGATCAGAAAGCTCCTTAATCTAAGGATGCCATGGCAGATAGCGCCCCAAGAGCCGGTACGCTTCGCAGCTGTCCTTAAGCACTCGCACCACGCCTGCGTCTTGATCGTGGCCGTCCAGCTCAATGTCTATGAAGAATCGATAATGCCAAGTCACCTGCGGAATCGGGCGCGATTCGATCTTGGTGAGATTGAGCTCCAGGCTGGCCAATCTGGTTAACAGCTTGGCCAGCGCCCCCGGCTGGTGCGGCAG
>CAZSNX010000021.1:0-20653 GCA_964607945.1 uncultured Candidatus Obscuribacterales bacterium | reverse complement strand
GACAAAATGCGCACAACCCCCTGGCTGGCTATTTCGCTTGCTTTAGTCGGAATGGTATTAGGACTGACCAGAATGGTGGTGAAGGCGATTCAGGCTGATAAAGCGGAGAGTGCGGATATGTCGGGGATATCTTTCGGGTCCAAAGAGAAAGATTAGTTCGGCTAAATTTGGAATTAGCCGCGCAAAGGTATTACACCAGAATTAAGATCGGCAGCGCGGCAAAAGCGATCTGTTATCATGCCTGGTTGTTTCCCGTCCGGGGAAGCTCACGCGCGCGGCTTGTGGGTTAACCGGAAATCACGAGTAGCCATAAAATGCTAGGAAAAAATCTCCATCTCTCACAGTTCGTCCCAGCCACAAGTGATATAGCCATTCCTGGCTTCGGTACACTTGGTGACGTACATATCGACACGCTGGTGCTGACCTGGGGCTGTATGGGCTTTGTACTGGCGAGCGCAGCTCTGGTTACCCCGGCACTCGTGGTCGAAGGACCAGGTGGCAAAGGGCAGGCGATTATCGAGCTGCTTTACAAGTTCGTCGATGATCTTGCTCACGGGCAGATCGGTCATAAATACCGTAAGTTCTTTCCCTTGATCGCCGCAATATTTATTTTTGTGTTAATTGCCAATTTCAGCGGAGTGCTCATTCCCGGTAAGTTCTTCGAAAGTTTCCCGTGGTGGCCCAAGCTGCATGATGGCGAAGCGTTTGAGCTGGCATCGCCGACTACTGACTTCAATGTGACGCTCGGGCTGGCAAGCATCGCACTCATTACTTATTTGTATTCCGGATTCTGGGCGCATGGCGGCAAATTCCTCAAGGTGCTGTTCGCCAGTCCAATGAGCCCGATTGAGTGGATGGACCTTGTGGTCAGACCTTCGACTCTAGCTCTCCGTTTGCTGGCCGTCATTACAGCTGATGAATTGATGCGCGGTGCCTTTCTCTTGATCATGCCTTTCCTGCTTCCGACTGCCGTTATGGGATTCGAGCTGTTCATCGGGGTGATTCAAGCGCTTGTGTTTGCACTATTGACCTCGATTTATATTGGCTTGACCGTAGCTGAGCATCACTAGAGTCTCCGTATCAGCTGGTTTAGCGCATCTTTGAATTGGTTCATCTTAACCGGAGTCTCCCCGGGCTGGACTGAGCTGCAGTTTGAATCAGGTTTTTTTTCAGGCATTAAGAGAACTTGGAGATCGCCGAAAGTATGAAAAGTCGCCTGTTATAATCGACTCCGGCTTTCGTGGAGGAAGCTGGGGTTTCGCGTGTTCGGCGCGGAACTATCGTATAAAGGGGAAGTCATTCTCGACTGACCCGCGAGTCTAAACCCGCAGGCGAAGCCAGCGCTTTGTCTCACCCGACAGGAGTACGTTAGTGGAACCGCAACTTATTGCTCAAGCCGGAACTGCAGTAGCCGGAATGGATGCTACAACCCTCGTTAAGGCCGCTTCCCTGATTGGTTCGGGAATTGCAGCGGTCGGTGTATTCGGCCCCGGGATCGGAATCGGCATCGCCGGATCGCGCGCCCTCGAAGGAATGGCTCGCCAACCCGAGATGGCAGGCAAACTTTTGGCTAACGCCATCATCATCGCCGCTTTGATGGAAGCGCTAGGTCTTCTGGCTTTCGTAGTCGCGATCTTGCTTTATTTGAACGGTACTAAAGTCTAGTCTTTCGGTCCGGACTCTCTTGTCCTGCGCATAGCAAGGGCGAGAGATGCCGGCAGCCGGCGGTACGGCAGTCAGAGTCGCTGTCGCTCCTTCTCAGGAGCTGAAGGGCGAAGCGAGGCGGTTGAGCCACCGGCAAGAATTGACAGTCCTGAGGACGCACCGCAACCATGTTTGACATAAACGCTACATATCTCATTTTTATCGCCAGCTTTTTGGTCTTCATAATGCTCTTGAACGAGATTATGTTGAAGCCGGTCGGTCGCGTGCTGGAGAAGCGCGCGGAGAAAATTCGCAATGACATCGAAGATGGGAAATCAGCCCGAGTGCAGGCCGAGGAGGTACTGGACGGATACCACCAGCAGCTTTTTAAAACGAAGAACGAAGCGCAAGCGATCATCAACGAAGCCCTAGAGAAGGCCAGCTATTACCGTAATACGGAGATGGCCAAAATCAAGGACGAAGGGCGCAAGCGGGTCGACGCTGCCAAAGCGGAGATTGCCGTCGAGCGTACCGGATTGATGGAAGCGCTGACCAAGCAGGAATCCGAGATGGTAAGAACCATCATGGAGAAGCTGCTTGGTGAGCCGGTCGTGGTCAATCTAGAACACGACAAGGTGCGTCGAGCTCTCGAGGAAGCCTGCTGATGCTTCTGTTTGCAACTATGGAAAACACAAACACATTTTTTGCCCTGTTCGAAAATAACCTGTTTAACTGGGTGGTTCTGCTCGGGGCGGTTTTCTGGCTGTGTGGAAAGTTTATGCCCGGCATGTTCTCTACCCGGGAAGAGAACATCAATACCGCATTGCAGGATGCAGCGCGGGTGCGTGCCGAAGGCGAAGCCTTCCTGGAAGCTCAAAGACAAAAGATTGCCAACGCCGAAAAGGAGATGGACAACATATTGGCTGAGGCAGTTCAGGTCGCTAATGAGATGCGGCAGCAGATGGAGTCTCAAACTCAAAAGGAGATGAACGATCTCCGGGTGAGAATCGAGCAAGAAATAGCCAACGAGCGTCAACTGGCCATCTCGCAGTTACGCACCGCTGCGGCAAAGGCTGCTGTCAAACTAACCGAGGCTGCGTTGCCTGCTGCCATTACAGATGGTTCGCGCGCGCGACTGCTCGATCAATTCGTAGATCAGTTGGAGGTAGCCCGTAAGTAGTTATGAAGACTGAACAGGCAAGAGTAGCGTCTAGATATGCCGAAGCCGTCATTGAGCTGGCTTGTCAGGCTGGAGATAAAGTTGCCGAGTCTATCGCTGACGATCTCAAAGCGGTCAACAAAGTGGTGGCATCCACTTCCGATTTCACAATTATTCTCAATCACCCGGCTATAAGCAGCGACCAAAAGAAAAAGCTCCTGCTCGATCTCTTCGAAGGCAAAGTCCATGAGCTCACCACCAGGTTGCTCAGCTTGCTTTGTGATAAGCGCCGCCTGGAGCTCTTGACTTGCATAGAAGGCGAATACAGCGACTTGTTGCGTGCTCGCAAGAACATTGCTACTGCGACTTTGACATCGGCAGAGCCGTTGTCGGATGCATCGGTCGCTTCCATCAAAACAAAGTTGATGGAGAAGCTCGGCAAGCAGTTGGAGCTCGATGTCTCGGTTGACCGCTCGCTGATTGGCGGACTGGTCCTGCGCGTCGGCGATCAAGTGCTTGACGGCAGCTTGCGCGGCAAGCTGCAGGTGCTGGAGCGGACGCTTCTTTCCGTTTAGACAAACAAAATACAGTTACCGATCGAAAACGACCAAACGAACAGAGGTTCAGAAAAGAAATGGCAATCAGACCCGACGAAATCACATCAGTTTTGAAAGCCCAGCTCGAGCAATACAAATCGATGCTGAACGTTACCAACGTTGGTAGCGTGCTTCAGGTCGGCGATGGCATCGCGCGTGTTTATGGAATGGAAAAGGCGATGGCCGGTGAACTCGTCGAATTCGAAGACGGACACGGCACGATGGGAATGGTGCTCAACCTCGAAGAAGACAACGTCGGTATCGTAATTCTTGGTGAAGGCCGCGAGATTCTCGAAGGCATGACCGTCAAGACGACTGGAAGGATTGCTTCCTGTCCGGTTGGCGAGGGCATGCTCGGCCGAATCGTCGATCCAATCGGCAATCCGCTCGACGGCAAAGGACCGATTGCTGCTACTGAATATCGTCCGATCGAATTCAAGGCTCCCGGTATCGTCAGCCGTCAGTCGGTTTGCGAACCTTTAATGACAGGCATCAGCGCCATTGACGGGATGATTCCAATTGGTAGAGGGCAGCGCGAGCTGATCATCGGCGACAGACAAACCGGCAAGACTGCCATCGCCATTGATGCCATCTTGAATCAGAAAAATCAACCGAACCGCCCGATCTGTATTTACGTTGCGATCGGACAGAAGGACTCAAATATCGGCCGCATTCAAAAAATCTTGGAAGAAAACGGTGCGATGGAGTACACGGTAATCGTCAACGCTCCTGCCACTGCCGCAGCCGCGCTCCAGTTCCTGGCACCCTACACCGGTGCGGCGATTGGAGAATACTTTATGTTCAAGGGTCAGCATGCGCTCTGCGTTTATGATGACCTGTCTCGGCATGCCCAAGCCTATCGTGCTATGAGTTTGTTGCTGCGCCGCCCGCCGGGTCGTGAAGCTTATCCTGGCGATGTTTTCTATCTCCACAGCCGTTTGCTGGAGCGTGCCGCCAAGCTTTCAGCTAAGTTAGGCGGAGGCTCGCTTACCGCGCTTCCGATTATTGAAACGCAAGCCGGAGACGTCTCGGCATACATTCCCACAAACGTAATCTCGATTACCGACGGTCAAATTTTCCTCGAGTCGGATTTGTTCTACGCCGGGGTCAGACCAGCCATCAACGCCGGCATATCGGTGTCGCGTGTAGGCGGTGCCGCTCAGACAAAGGCGATGAAGCTGGTTGCCGGTAAGCTGCGTCTCGACCTTGCCCAGTTCCGCGAGTTGGAAGCATTCGCTCAGTTCGCTTCAGACCTCGATAAGGCTACCCAAGACCAGATTCGTCGCGGGCAAAAGCTGACAGAAGTGTTGAAGCAACCGCAGTACCAACCGTTGTTGCTGGCTCAGCAGGTATCGATCATCTATGCGGCTAATAGCGGCGTGCTCGACAACATCGAGAGCAAGGACATCCCGAAGTTCAAAAGCGAGTGGTTCAAGTATCTTTCCGCTCAAGCCAAAGATACTGAAGCCAAGCTCAACAGCGGCGACAAGCCGTCTAAGGAAGACGAAAAGGCTCTGTACGACCATCTGGTCAAATTCAGAGACAACTTCTTCAAAGCGTAATTGGCGATTCAACCGGCAAGCTGAAGCGCTTGCCGGCTTCTTACTTAAAGGCAGGAACTGCCTGCCATCCCAGCAGCGATTTAGAAGAAAGCAATGGCAAATCTCAAGGCAATCAGACGCAGAATTAAGAGTGTTCAAGCAACACAAAAGATCACTCGCGCCATGCGATTGGTGGCTGCGGCCAAGGTTCGGCGCGCTCAAATGCGTGTGCAGGCAGCCCGACCGTTCACTACGCGTGTAATCAAGCTGCTTCGAGAAGTGGTGCGCGATACTGCGCCAATCGATCTGCAAGAGCTTCCATTGTTGCACCGCCGCCCCGTAAAAAATGTCGGAATCATTGTTCTGTCATCCGATCGCGGCTTGTGCGGCTCTTACAACACAACTGCATTTAGAGTTGTTCTAGAGCGCATTCAACAGATCGAAAAGGAAGGAAAGAAGCCGCACCTGATTTTGGTCGGTTTGAAAGCGGTGGCATTCTTCAAGCATGTTAAGGTCGAGAAACTGAAGACATACACATTGCTGCCTGCGATTCCAACCGTTGAGGAAGCCAAGTTGGTGGCCGATCAGGCCGCTGAAATGTATGTATCGGGCAAGCTCGATGCAGTTGAGGTAATCGGCACTCAATTCATCTCGATGTTGCGCTCGAATGTGGTCAACACCAAGTTCTTGCCGATCGATTTGCCACCGCCGGAGGAGCATCGCGCTCTCGATCCGCAGATGTTGTTCGAACCCAGCATTCAAGAAGTGCTGGAGTTGCAGCTGTTGCCGAAGTACATTGAAAACGTGATCTTTCAGGCGCTCCTTGATGCATCCGCCTCCGAATTGGCGGCTCGTATGAACGCGATGACCAATGCCTCTAATAACGCTCGCGACCTCATAAGCGCGCTTACACTCGTTTATAACAAGGCACGCCAAGCCAGCATCACTCAAGAGTTGCTGGAAATCGTCGGCGGTGCCGAAGCGCTCAAGGGTTAGTCTCTTGGCAACGATTGACTCTTTCTGCGTCCACCTATAATTAGGTGATGGTTAAGAGCAGACCCAATTCCAAGCCGAGCGACACCGCCGATGAGCTGGAGGCGGCTGCGGCACTGGCGGCTGTCCTGTGTTGCCTGACCGAAGAGCGCAGCCGGCTCGAGCCGTCCGCCGGGAGGCAAGAGACGAATCTTTGGCAAACATCAGGTCGCTTGGAGTCTTGCGGTTTGCCGGCTGGCAGTCTAGTAAGGCGATTGCCGGTGCCAGCCAAGATGAGCTTGTGGTTCGCTTCCAATTTCAGGTACTTGCCTTGCCTGCTGGCTTTGGCATTGAGTCTTTGCGGCTGCATCGTGCCGTCGAATGCGCTGCCGGCTGCAGCTGACAGGGGCAGCGAATTAGTAGATACACGCCGCCAGCCAGTCCTAATCGACAAGGTTGCCGGCGCCTCCGTGATTGCTCCGACTTTCGCACCGTTAGCTTTGGAACGCTGCGTTAAAATTCGCATTGCGCTTGCGCTTGGAGCCGGCAAGCTGATTGTCAGCACACCTGATGGTGCCGAGCTGAAATCTCCGGAAACCGGAAACACGATTGCTTCAATACCGGCGGACGGTCGGTGCATATTCGAATTAGCTGCACCGGCGGGAGTGGCATGCCAGATCCAGAGTGCAAGCGACCCGGTCGGGCAGATTGAAGTGTCCAAATTGGCAGTAGCCGCCGGGCGGTCGTTTATCATTTCGGCCGGACCGGATGCCGTCTTTGGTGTCGGCGGCAAACTCTACAGAGGCGCGCTGCTCGTTTGTCTGTCGACTAGCGGTAATGGGATTAATGCGATCAATAACATCGATCTAGAAGAATATCTGCTTTCGGTTGTGCCTGCTGAAATGCCCGGCAGTTGGCCGCCAGAAGCGTTGAAGGCCCAGTCGATTGCTGCGAGATCTTATGCTGCTGCCAATCTCGGCAAGCACGAGCAGGACGGGTACGATCTCAAATGCACTTCTGAAGATCAGGTTTACAGCGGTGTAGTGGCTGAGACACATTCGACTAATCAGGCCGTCGCCGACACTGCTGGTTTAGTGCTCAAACATGATGGTCGAATCATCTCGGCATTTTTTCATAGTACCAGCGGTGGTTACACTGAATTGGCCGAACATGTCTGGGGAAAGCCAATCAAGTTCTTAAAGTCGGTGCCCGACTACGACGACACTTCGCCGTTTTTTACCTGGTCTGAGAAGTTCACTCCTGAGGCTGTCGAACAGGCGTTGCGCAAGAGCGGATACAATCCAGGCGCTCTCCTGGCTATGTATGTGATCGCTCGGGCCCCGACGGCACGGGTACGCCATGTGATGGTTGTTGGTAGCGATGACGTAGCGTTAATCGGTGGTGACGAGTTTCGGAAGCTGCTGAGCTTGCCCAGCACCAATTTTAATGTCGGGCACGAGCAAGGAGCATATGTTTTTGCCGGCCGCGGACATGGGCATGGTCTCGGTTTGTCTCAGTGGGGAGCCCGGACTCTGGCGGAAAACGGATATAATGCAGCACAAATTCTTACGTATTACTATAAGGATGTATCGCTGGACTACTTGTGAGGCTAAACTTAAGAATGGCCGACTGC
Source organism: uncultured Candidatus Obscuribacterales bacterium (assembly GCA_964607945.1). GTDB lineage: Bacteria > Cyanobacteriota > Vampirovibrionia > Obscuribacterales > Obscuribacteraceae > JAGVKB01. The sequence continues at coordinate 13,108 of CAZSNX010000021.1, read as the reverse complement.
GGGTCGAGTAGTAAGTCGACTCGGTGCTAGCGACCTGATCTTTGAGGTACTTTCAGTGCTCCCGGTAATAGCAATTTTAGTCATGCTGGGTATCCTCAGTTTGATCATAATCGTCCATGAATTCGGACACTATCTGGTCGCCCGGCTATTCGGATTCCAGACACCGGTCTTTGGCTTCGGCTTGCCTTTCCTGGAAGGTGTGCCGATAGTCGGCAAGCACTGGGTGATCGGTCATCGCTGGGGAACGGAGTTTCGCGTACATGCGCTGTTAATGGGCGGATACGTGGCGATTCCCGAGCTCGGTGACGAATCTTCTCTGCAGGAAGAGTTGGGCGGCGTTGCCCTCAAGCCGTTCCGCAAGTTTCCCATTTGGCAACGAATTTGCGTTGCTTCAGCCGGAGTTGCATTCAATATTATCTCGGCTTATCTGCTCATGCTCGTTATGTTCTTCACCCTGGGACAACCGGTGCAGCCGACGGTAGTTCACTCGCTTATCAAGAGTAATCCGATTGCGATGAATGCCGGTGTCAAGGCCGGCGATCAGATATATTCCATCGACGGTCAAAAGGTCTTGAGCCCTGACGATGCAGTGCGCATCCTGGGAGGGCACAAGTCTCAAGAAATCCATCTTCAACTTGTACGTGACGGACAGGAAAAGGAGATTTCGCTTGTCACCAACGATCGCGGCAAAGTCGGGATGGCACTTGTTTCGCGCGGAAAGGCGAAATGGGAGCCGGTCGAGGGAGATTTCTTCAAAGTTGCTTCAATGGCGATGGCCAGGCTTTGGACGCTGACCGTCAATATGGTCGAAGCGATCGGGCAGCTCTTTACAGGTATATTCAGCGGCGGTGGTGGAGAGAAAGGTCCGGCTCTGGGATTGCAGGATTTGCACGGTGTCTTTGCCGTTATCAAGATTGGTGCTGATATTGCTCAGCAGGATTGGACTCAGCTTTTCCTGTTTACAATCATGATCAGCATGGATATCGCCATCATCAATATCATGCCGTTTCCGGTGCTTGATGGCTGGCATGTGCTGTGCTTCATGCTGGAGAAACTACGTGGCAAGCCGCTTCCGGAAAAGCCGAATGCTGAAATCATGAAGTGGGGAGTGATTACCTTGCTTGTCTTGATGGTGCTCGTGACAGTCAATGACGTATCTGCCTGGCTGCAGGGCAAACTCAATTTCAAATTGGATAAGGAAGAGAAAGGCAAGCAGACGATGCCTGCCGACAAGCAATCAATGGAGGCTCCGGCTGGAACAGCCAGCCCCGACAGCAAAGCAGCTGGCGATGCATCTGCAGGTGGTCCGGCAACCGAGCCGAGCGCATCGCCAGGACAAAAGCCTGCTGCCGGGCAAGACAAGCCGAATCAATCGTCCGAGCCGACCTCGACTGCTCCTGATGCCAAAACTGCTCCGGTGCCGCCGGCATCAAGCGCGCCTGAGGAAAAGCCGGCCGACTCGCCAACTGTGGACTCCAAGTAATACAATTGATTCGTATCCAGTTTTTCAGGGACAGGAAACCATGCCACAGTACGATTACCGCTGCCAGGATTGCCGCGAGCCGTTTTCGATCGAGCGCTCGATGAACGATGATACCGAGCCAAGCTGCACGCACTGTGGCAGTGGCAATGCTACTCGAATCTGGAACGCTTTCATCATGACGAGCGGGCAGACCCAGGATGTCGGCCAGGGAGTTGGCCATTCAGATGCACCGTCTAAGAAATCAGGCTGTGGCTCCTGCAGCTCCCATTCTTGCGGAACTTGCCACTGACGCAGTGGGCGCTAGGAATGACCCGGGCAATGTACGACATCGCCCCAACAGAGAAGACAGAGTTCTTGAAGCGCGATGTTAGCAGCTCAGTTCGCCGTGACTGATTGAAAACGTGTCGAGCAGTTGCCTTAGCTTGGTTGCTTCGTCTTCAGGCAAAGCAAAAGATTCATCGTCATTCGGGAAGCTAGCGCCTCTTACGTCTTCGGCGTAGTCTGCAACGGATTGATTGCAGACATCTGCCAAATTGGCATAACGGCGCACGAAGCGAGGCTGAAAGTCAGTGTATTTACCAAGCAAGTCGTCAGTAACCAGTATCTGTCCGTCGCAATACTTGCCAGCGCCAATCCCGACAGTGGGAATGGTCAATCTTTCGCTGATTATCTTTGCCACCACTGTTGGTACCATTTCCAATACCAGGCTGAAGATGCCTGCTCTTTCCAGAGCTAATGAATCTTGAATCAATTTGGCGGCTTGTTCGGCGCTGCGACCTTGGACGCGCGTGCCACCAAGAGCATGAATCGATTGTGGCGTAAAGCCGAGATGACCCATAACCGGTATTCCCATGTCCACCAACCGGCTGACAGTTTCCAGGTTGAGCGGTGTTGCTCCTTCGAGTTTTACTGCCTCGGCCTGCGCTTCTTTGATAAATCTTCCGGCATTGGTGATCGCTTGTTTTTGATCTACCTGATAGCTCATGAAGGGCAGATCCGCCACCACAAACGATCTGGTGACGCCTCTGGTGACCGCTTTGGTGTGATGAATCATCTCGTCCATCGTGACTGCGTGTGTGGTGGGATGACCGAGCGCCACCATCGCCAAGCTGTCGCCGACCAAGATCAAGTCAACGCCTGCCTTGTCCAGTATCTTGGCGGTCGAATAGTCATAGGCTGTCAGGCAGACTATCTTGCGACCTTCCTGCTTGTATTTCTGAAATGTAAGAGTAGATACTTTTTTTGTCATAAGTCCGACCGCCGGGTGAAGATATGCAAAAGCAATGTTGCATAGTGTATCTCGAATATTCAAAAAAGATACACAACTCTGCCTGTGGATCTCCTCATCTTGCTTAAAACCTCAATAGCCGCGCTTCCTAAGTTGCTCCTGCCGAGCTCGCTCGCGCGCATCTTGCTGCTGAAGCGCTACGATATGTTTGGGGTCGTACGGATATTTGCCGGCTATCTCGTGAAACTTCTGATACATCATGCCGGCATCGGCGGGAAGATTCATTTTCTCCAGCAGATAGGCCATGTTGTACACTGCTCCGTCAAATTTGGGCAGGATCATCATTGCTGCTTGAAACTTCGCCATCGCGCCGTTTAGATCTCCTTCGGCCTCCAGGCAGAGTCCGAAATTCTGAGTAGCTTCGAAGCTTTGCGGGTTAAGTTCCATCGCTCGCTGAAAGGAAGCTTTTGCTCCTTCCATGTCGCCGTTATCGTACTGGCCGATTCCTTTGATGACTAGAGCTTGAATCTCCTCCGGGTCGTATGTCAGTGGTTTCTTGCGGCTCTTGGCGCCTTTGCGCAATTCCTTTTCAATGTCCATGATGTGCTTTTGAATATCTTTATTGGCCGGCATCATTGGTGCCAAATCCTTCCAGGCTTCAACTGAGTCGATCATTCGTCCTTTGAACTCATAACAAAGCGCCGTGCTGTACTTCAAAAGCAAGGGATCGACTTTGGGAAAACCTTCATTTTCGGCGTACAGTGGATTGATCTTTTCTGCTTCTTTTACCTCGGCCAGGCAGCGATCGAGATCTCCGCGGAAGTATCTGAGCTTGCCCAGCTCCCAGTGTGCCGCAGCAAAACGTCCGTCGCACATGAGCGCTCTTCTGAACTCGGCTTCAGCATCGTCTAGTTTGCCGGTGGCACAATGAATTTGTCCGAGATGATAATGAACCATCGGATTGTCTGGAACGAGCTTGGAAGCAATCGAGAGTTTCATCAGGGCTTCCGGCAGGTCGCCTGATTTCGCTCGCTCAAAGACGGCTAATCCCAGGTCACGCTGAGCTTGCCAGTAGTCCGGTTTGAGCTCGCAGGCTGTGTTGTACTCTTCGATGGCATGATCGAGATCTCCCCGTCGTTGCAAGACTTCGCCAAGGTGGTGATGGGCAAAGGGATACTTCGGATTGATCCTTAGGCATTCCCCGAACTCGTGCTGCGCCTCTTGTAGTTTGCCGCGTTTCATGAGGAACATGCCATGAGAATTGCGACAATCCAGAAAGTTGTAATCAAGCGTCAGCGCTGCTTGATAGTTCATTTCGGCATTGTAGTTGTCGCCGTTGTCTGCTTGGGCCTGCGCCATTAACAAGAAAGCATACTTGTTGGCGTTGTCGGCTCCGATCGCCTTCTTGCAAAGGTTGATAGTGGTGACGAAATCCTCTCCCTTATAGGCTTCCATCGCTTGCTGATAGAACATGATGGATCTGGACTTGCTTGGTCCGAATCTCTCCTGCCCGGCAGCTGATAACTGGGTGCCTCCACACAAGAGACCTACCAACGCGCCTACCAGAAGCACAAGGGACAGTCTGCGAATCATTGAGCTTACTCCCGAGCTGAGTGTGCAAAATTGAGCTAGATATCATTCTAGCGTTTTGCGCTCGGTGATTATTTGTCCAGGTTGTTCTCTTTGGTGTATTGATGAATCAGATCGCCCATCATAAGTGTGGCTGCCATCGAGCCATACTTTCTAGCTTGGCGGTCGGTGTGCTCCCGGGCAGCCTTTTGCAGTCCGAAGCTGCTGGCGATGCCGCGGCGAGTGATGTTCAAAGGCTCTTTCGTAAAGCGTTGAATGGCTGAAGGCGTTGTACCGACTGAAAATGGGTTGCCGCTCTCGTATTGGGCCATCAGGTTGTCCCACATGAGGTTTATGTGATTGAGAGACTGCGCCTCGTCCATTCCCTTGGCTGTTGCGCGCTTCCAGGCAAGCAGCGTGGCAGTCGATACTTCAAACGGTCTGAAGTCTTCCTTGTTGAAAGGAGTCAGGAGATTATCTTTGCCCTTGCCAGCCGCATCAACCATTTGGTTTGCCAGGAAGCTGATCCTCTTCCAGGTTTCCGGCATGTTGGGCAGAATATCGTTTAATGACTTGCCTTCCAGCGCTTGCAGCGGAGTTTCCAGCTGAGCCTTTACCAGGTGCTTGGCGACCGGATCCCACCAATTGCGGGGAATCGCAAAATAGTCTCCCTTTTTGTCAGTGCTTGCAAAGACATAGTTGTCGCCCTGGCGGCTGACGAGGTTTGCCACCTCCTCCAGCTCGGTGGCCAGTGATTCCAGCTCTTTGTCGCCACCGGCATGTTTGGCTCGCTGGCGTACGGTTTCGGCCGAAACGAGCAATCGCCAGCGATCGACTCCGTGTGCTTCGAAGACGTCAGTTCCGAATTTCGAGCCGTACACGCTTCTGGTCTCGAGTTTTCCTCCGCTTCGAAGCGATTTCAATAAAACCGTAAGTGAGTCCGGGGTGCCGAGTACAGTCACTCCGGTGCCGCCGATATCCGAGGTATTCTCGTTTCTTTGAGCGATCAAAATCTTCGTAAACAAAGTCTTGACCGGCACCTCGCCTGCGCCAGGCACGAGAATTTTTGCATCCAGCGGAATCTGCGCTTCCTTCATGGCAGCATCTACAGCTCCGCCGATGACGGTTTTGACCTGCTCATCGGTAAATTTCGCCAGTGTTGGGACCAGCGCATTGTGTCCATAGACTTCGTGTGCATTGATTGGTTGAAACGGCCCTCTCAATTCGACTTGCGATCGCGGAAATTTGGTGACCGAACCATCCACCGTCCCGAAGATGTGCGGTTGGGTGTAATTGTCGGTTCCGCCGACGCTGAACTTAGTGACCGCCACCCCTTCAAAGAGCGGTTTCTTGATGCCGGCGCGCTTCATTCCGTCGATTAGGACGCCCATGTAATCTTCACCGGTGATATTCAGCCGTCTGACCAAAGGCACGCCCAGTTCCGATTGCAGCGCAGCTGACGCGTGGTCGTTCAACAGCTGTCCGACGTACTCGACATCTTCCTTCGTCTTCAATTGATTGGCGATATCGATTAACTGTCTGTTCGGCTTTTCGTAAATCGGATCGTAAAGCGGCACTTTGCGACCTTTGTCGATTACTCCCCAGAGCGGTCCTTTAACAGCATCTTGATAGTCGGCGATGCCAATTTGCAGCGGGTCCCAGGCTTCTTGTCTCTTCTTTGCTTCGGCTGATAATTTGTCGAAAATTACGCCTTCATTTTCAGGGCTTACTTTGACCGGTGGTGTCGTAGGCGGTGTGCCCGCTGTGCCGTCTCCCGGTGCCTTGACGTCGACCGGCTCGGGAAAGACATCGCCAGCAATCTTTTTGGGTGCGCCAGCCAACTCTGCCGTTTCCGGACTGCCCGTCGACTTAGAACTTGCCGGCTTAACTGTTTCGACAAGCCTTACTTTGGCCCAGTCAGCTTCGTGTGCTCTGTCTCCGAGCTGGGCATTAATGGTTTCGCTATATCCGATTCTTTTGCCGCTGGCATCCAGCGAACCCTGCCGATAAAAACCGCCTTGAACATTGGGAGATTCCGGTGGTGCGGTCTCTTTCGATCCCATGCGCCAGAAGACGCTGTCTTCGATGTTTTGGGCACCCTTTCTGGCAGCATTGACTACCGCTTCCCTCTGTTCGGCGAAGGTTAATGTGGGACTCACTAGCTCTTTGGGGCGGATCGCTTCGGCGGCCTTGTCGCATGCTGAATCTAGTTTAGTGGCTATTGCCTTCAGTCCTCGATTGAGCGGATTGCTCTCTGAATTCCAGAAGGCGTCCTTGGATTGCTCCAACGATAAATAACCGGCGGCGCCTCTGCTCGATTTTAGATAATTTGCCATGCGGCGCTCGCCGCGCATTCCAACATAACAACCAGTGATCGAATCGAAAGCGAAGAGACCGATGCCCTTGGACATTCTTTCGGCTGCCCGGTCTACGCCGGCCATATCTTTGGCATTGTAAGCTTCTTTGGACCCCTGCCAGATGGGCTTGGCGCCGTCATAAACCATGTAGCCGAGCATCAAAGTTCCAGCCAGAGCCTTAGTTACGCCCTGTTCCGGCAGATATCGACGCATTACCATGCCGGTCAAGTAGGCCGAGCCCATCTTAGTGGCGAACTCTACTGGATGTGCGGCGCTGTATTTGACGGCGTGCGCCAGTCCATCCGTTAGTCCGTGAAATATACCCTTGCCGATTGCGACGGTTATTCTGGCGCCGCCAGAAGTCTGGATAGTTGAGTCTGCAGTTGCAGCCGTGGTGCGTGAGATTTTTTCGTCTAAATCAGCTAGCCCTTGAAACACCTCATTAATGGCATGAGTCGAGAAGCTGTCTTCCTTGCCAGGCTTCTTACCATCGCCTTCGAAGCTTTCACCCATTTTCGGTGTCTCCTTTTGTGCTGAGCTCTCCAGGGGCATGGAAAGCGACATTAAGGAGAGTACGAGAGACCCCTACACATGTGAATGCGGGGAATTACGATTCCTTTCGTAGAACCCCCATTCTTTGCAGCACACAACTTAAAGAACGGCGCTCTCGTAACTGGAGCTCTGTGCGTTCAAACGAGAGCGGTTAGCTGCTAGTCAGGATTTTTCTGTCATAATTAGCAGTTGCTTAACTGAGGGGCGATCTTAAATGTTGACGCATCCTATTTATCACTGCACTTTCCAATCGGATGAGTTTGTTTGGATACAGTCGGGAGCCGCCCTGCGCCTTGACCGTAGTTACCCTGGGGCACTTTGCGCGGATGGAGTTTTCGCCAGTCGTGCTCCACTTTGATTTCTAAGCCGTTTATTGGGATCGCTCCGGCCGGGAGCTTTATTTATAAGGATGGCGCTGTGGACGAAAAGGTACTGGATAGAATTCGCGGAACCATTCTTGGCAGCGCCTGTGGCAACTCGCTGGGAGGCAGCTGTATCGGGCTCAATCGAAAGGATGTGCTGGCAAGCTTGAGCGCATCTGGATTGCGAGATTACGCTCCGGGGCTTTCGCACAGTTTCATACCTAACCACCAACCTGGTGCCGTATTGGCCGATACACTGATGGCGCTCGAATTAGCCGAGTCGTTGATTGCAGAAAATGGAGAATTCGACGCTGAGGATTTAAAAGGTCGATATAAGAAGCTTTTAGAGTGCGGCGAGTTTTTGGCTAGCGGCCCCGGTTCGCCTTGCCTGGCAGCGCTCAGGCGCATCGCTGACGGCGGGGCGCCGGTTAACGATGGTTCACCGGAAGCCACACACGATCACGGAGCGGCGCGCGCATACCCGGCCGGTTGTTTGCCCGATCGAATCGACTCTGTCCAGGTTGCTGTCGAACAAGCCAAATTATGGCAAGGAGACAGTCGAGTCTGGGCGGCATCGGCCGTAATAGCACATGTAGTCTCCCGTTTTGTCAGCGGCGAAAGACTTGATTCAGTGGATCAAGTACGCGGATTTGTAAGGAGAGAGTTCGAGGTGGCCGGCGCCATCGATGAGCGTTTTGCCGAATGGTGGGATGATGTCGCACCGGATCTAGATTACAGTCGACCGGCTCTTGAATTGCCGTACTCCTTGGTGAATATACCCTCTGATGTAAACGAAGCTGTACCGACTGCTGTCGGCATTTTCCTCATCTTTAGACATAGCTTCGAAGAGGCTGTCTGTGCCGCCGCTTGCGCCGGAGGCGATACCGACACCGCCGCTGCGATTGTCGGAGCGCTCGCTGGTGCTTATCATGGTGCTTCCGCTATTCCGAAACGCTGGCTTGACAAGGTGGGTCCGCGGGAGCGATTGGAAAGCGCCGCCGCCGGTCTGGCCAGTCTCTGGTAAACGTCACAGTTCTGTCATTGAATCGGTGCGAGCTAAGCTAAGAGTTTAGACCTTGTGTACAATCTGCCAGTGGCGCCGTAACCAGGCGCTAGGTTGGCGGATCTTTAGCCTTGCGACTGATGCGATAGCTGGCTCGATGATCTGAAATAGGAGGGATGCGGAACGTGGGAAGTCTAGTAGACAAGGTGGCGATCGTTACAGGATCCGGTCGGGGCATCGGCAGATCGATTGCCGAAGCGCTTCTTCAAGAGGGAGCGCAGGTAGTCATCTCGGATATTAATGAGGAGCTGATCACAAAAACAACTGATGAGCTGAAGAGCAACGGTGGCAAAGTTCTCGGTGTTCCTTGCAACGTAACTGTTTCGGAAAGCATCGACAAGATGGTCGAAACGGTCATCAATGCCTGGGGACGTGTCGATATCCTGGTAAACAACGCCGGTATTACGCGTGATGCTCTTTTTATGCGGATGAGCGAAGAGCAATGGCAAGCCGTAATCGACACCAATTTGACCTCGGCATTCAAAGTAACCAAGCCGGTAGTCAAGGTGATGTCGAAGCAGCGGTCCGGAAGAATCATTAATATAGCCAGCACAACTGGCGTGCACGGCAATTTCGGCCAAGTAAATTATGCTGCTGCCAAGGCCGGACTGATTGGGTTGACCAAAACCGTAGCGCTCGAATATGCCTCGCGCGGTATCACTTGTAATGCAGTCGCCCCTGGGTTTATTGACACTGCTATGACGCAAGCACTGGGTGAGGAAATAATAAGCAAGGTAACTGAAAAAATACCGATGGGTCGTATGGGCACTCCCGATGACATCGCTCAAGCCGTAGTATTCTTCGCTGGTCCTGGTGCTTACGTTACAGGACAAGTGTTGGAAGTAAACGGTGGTTTATACACGTAGTCCAATTTGTGAAGAGATGATGCTGTGCCGGTACGGCTGCACGGACGACGTGATATTCTAAGTCCTCTGTCACAGCTTAGTAACAGCCACTCAATTGCCTTTTTCGGATTAGGGGGTAATAACGACTCATGGAAGAAAAGGAAGCCTTCGAGCGAGTAAAGAAGGTAACGGTCGCTCAGTTAAACGTGAACGCCGACGAAGTTACGATGGAAGCGAGCTTCACGAAAGATTTGGGCGCTGATTCGCTCGACACGGTCGAGTTGGTCATGGCCCTTGAAGAAGAGTTCGGAATGGAAATTCCGGATGAGGACGCCGAAAAGATTACAACTGTCGGCGAAGCGGTGAAGTATATCTCGCAGCACATCTAGGGTTTCTGCTCCAACCGGAGCGCCCTTGATCTGTCGCTGTCGACGCATGCGGGGCGGACTCCTGTGGGGGCCGAGCCCAGGAATCATCGTTTGCAATGGCCAATGAACGCGTAGTAGTCACTGGGATCGGAACCGTCTCCTCAGTAGGGGTCGGTAAAGATGACTTTTGGGCAGGTATTCTCGCCGGCCGATCGGGCGTAAGCCAGGTCAGCCTCGTAGCAGAGAAGTACCTGTCCGCTTGTCACATCGGCGCGGAAATCAAGAATTTCGACCCGACTCAGTTCATGGAGCCCAAGCAGGCCAAGCGAATGGATCGCTTCATTCAATTCGCAGTTGCTGGCAGCAAATTGGCCGTGCAAGATGCCAAGCTTGATATGTCCAAAGAAGATGCTACTCGTGTGGGAGTTGTCGTTGGGTCTGCCGCTGGCGGGTTTCAGACAATTGAGAACCAGCACACCGTGCTCTTGGAAAAAGGACCGGGCCGCGTGTCGCCATTCACGGTCCCGATGCTGATCGTAAATATGGCTGCCGGCTGGGTGTCCATCATGCACGGGGCCAAAGGACCTAATACATGCACTGTGACTGCTTGTGCTACTTCCGCACATTCAGTCGGCGATGCTTTCAGAATTATTCAGCGCGGCGAAGCAGATGTTATGTTGGCTGGCGGCAGTGAAGCGCCAATCACGGCGGTTTGCATGGCCAGCTTTGCCGCTGCCCGTACTTTGTCGACCAGAAATAGTGAGCCTGAAAAGGCCAGCCGTCCATTCGACAAGGACCGAGACGGATTTGTGATGGGTGAGGGCGCTGCCATTCTTGTGCTTGAGTCTTTGAAGCACGCGCAAGCTCGTGGGGCTTATATCTATGCAGAGCTGGTTGGTTATGCGATGACCGGTGATGCTTTCGACATCGTTCAGCCGTGCGTAGACGGAGATGGAGCTCGGCGCGCGATGGAGCTTGCTCTAAAAGATGGTCACTTGAAACCTGAGCAAGTTACTTACGTCAATGCTCACGGCACATCGACGACGCTGGGAGATCGGGCTGAAACTACTGCTATCAAACGTGTATTTGGTGAGCATGCCACCAGCAAGAAGCTGGCGGTCAGCTCCACCAAATCCATGACCGGCCACCTGCTTGGTGCTGCTGGTTCTCTCGAAGCCGCTGTGTGTGTGCTAGCAATTGCTCAGCAAGCGCTTCCGCCGACAATAAATTTGGACAATCCGGACCCTGAATGCGATCTGGATTATGTTCCTAATGTGGCCAGGAAAAATGTTCCGGTCAATGTTGCTATGTCCAACAGCTTTGGGTTCGGCGGTCACAACGCTTGTTTGGTCTTTAAGAAATTTGAGCAATGAGCGCTCTGATTGCTGAAACAGGCAATTCAGTTTCAGCTCGGATGCGTCTTTGTCGGTGCTGGAGCTATTGATGAAGGAGATAGTAGGCAAATCTGCTGCAGAGATTCGAAAGTTGCTGCTTGCCAAGGAGGTAAGCGCTCGCGAAATCTTGGAAGCGCACACAGCGCATGCAAATAAGGTAGAGCCTAAGTTAAACGCCTTCAATTGTTTTACCTTGGAATTAGCCGGTAGACAGGCTGAAAGAATCGACCAAATGGTGGCTTCCGGTGAGAGTCTTCCACCGATGGCGGCAGTACCGATTGCGCTTAAGGACAACATATGCGTGGAAGGATATCCGACCACCTGCTCGAGCAAAATTCTCGAGAATTTTGTTCCTGTTTATCGCGCCACCGTAGTCGAGAGACTGCATGAAGCCGGTGCGCTCATTGTCGGCAAAACTAATATGGACGAGTTTGCGATGGGATCCTCCACTGAAAACTCAGCTTTCAAACCGACGCTCAATCCCTGGGATATGGCCACGGTGCCTGGTGGTTCATCAGGCGGCTCGGCGGTTTCAGTTGCATCCGGCTGCTCGGTGGTTGCGCTGGGCTCGGATACCGGCGGTTCGATCAGGCAACCGGCTTCTTTTTGTGGCGTTGTCGGAATGAAGCCGACTTACGGGCTCGTTTCTCGCTTCGGCTTGGTTGCATTCGCTTCCAGTTTGGATCAAATCGGTCCATTAGGCCGGGTGGTCGAAGATGTTGCGCTGACTCTCCAGGCTATTGGCGGTCACGACAGGCGTGATTCGACTTCATTAAGTGCCTCGCTGCCTGATCTTTCTGCTCAATTGAATTCTGGAGTCACCGGAGTAAAGATTGGAATCATAAGCGAGTTAGCCGCAGATGGCATCGATGCAGAGGTACAGCAGTCAATCGGGCAAGCGGCTGAGACATTTCGTCAGTTGGGAGCCGAGGTATCCGCGGTATCGCTTCCCAATTCAAAACATGCCTTACCGGTCTACTACCTGATTGCCACCGCTGAAGCAAGTGCTAATCTAGCCAGGTTTGACGGAGTCAGATACGGTCATCGCAATCAGGATGCAGAAGATTTGTTGTCTATGTACTGTAAAACCAGGCAGGAAGGATTCGGTCCGGAAGTGAAACGGCGGATTATGCTTGGCACTTATGCTCTTTCATCCGGTTATTATGATGCTTATTACAAGAAGGCACAGCAGGTCAGGCGATTGATCAAAAACGATTTCGACGATGCTTTCCAGAGCTTTGATCTATTAATCAGCCCGACATCGCCCTCGGTGGCATTCGAGTTTGGCTCGAAGACTGCCGACCCGCTTCAAATGTATTTATCCGATATCGCCACGATTCCAGCGAATCTCGCCGGACTTCCAGGTATTTCTCTACCCTGCGGCTTCGGGCAGGGTGGACGTCCGGTCGGTCTCCAAATCTTAGGACCGGCACAAGCGGACGCCAGACTTTTGCAGGCAGCTTATGCCTTCGAAAGAGCTACCGAGTTTCACAAAAAGAGGTCGCCCGTACTTTCTGCCGCTTGCGCGCGGTCTTGAAAGCGAAACAGCGCAAGCGCAAGGAGATTGTCCAATGGAAAAGAGAATCTTACAGGTATTAGCGGCGGCAATGATTGCCGGATCTGCCGTACAGCCGGTACCGGCACAGAATGACTTCTTTGGCGGCAATCTGCCCAGCTCCGTTCCCAGTGCTGCCAATCCGCCTGCCACTGCCAGTGGTGGCGGCGACTACACTGATGATGAAAAACGCATGCAAAAGAAATACAAGCAAAGCATCGTGCATGCCAAAGACCTGATTGAGAAAGGCGAAACCATGCTCAAGAAAGGTCAAAACAAACGCGACAACAGATTGATCAAAAAAGGTCAAATCTTCAAAGAAATCGGCGAAA
>CAZSNX010000020.1:0-20656 GCA_964607945.1 uncultured Candidatus Obscuribacterales bacterium | reverse complement strand
TGATGGTCAATTGATTGTTCATGATTGGCACCTCCAGTGCGTTTTAGGTGCCCCAGGTTTTGCATAAGTCGCAGACCGCGATAGCGCTTTTCGGTGGTGCAAGGACGCGAATGCGCCCGTAGGGGAATCCTTGCGCCTCCGAAAAGTTGTGCCAGTATTGGCGCCGTTAAAAAGCACGGGGGTGCCTTACAAGAACAGACAAAAGACAAACAACGGGACCAGGACAAGCCATAGCCGCTGGCTTTGCAGACACCATAAGACAAGTAGAGGTTCAGCCATTAACAGAATCAGCAGGAAAAAAGAAAAGACCAGTCAGACGCAGACAGCTGGAACACTCGGAAAGCGTGATGCAGACCAACAAGACGCGAAGTCCGACACAGGCGCATGACCAAGAATCACATTCACGGAAGTAGGAAAGCAGAGGAAACAAGTCAATCACTCACCAGATTCCAATCCAGTCCCAGAGCCAAGCACAGCAAGCAGATGATGCAATCAGACAGAAAAGCAATCGCAAGAGCGCAACAACAAAAGACAGAGGCTGGAGTATCAAAAAGCTTTGTCTATTTTGCTTACTGGCAAAGGAAGAACCAGGGCTTGAGCGGGAGCACAGGTCCGCCGCTCAAGCCCTGGTCAACCATAGTTCCTAAAACACCTGTGGGTGTGACTCGCGGATGCTCGCCACGCCCATGAAAGAGACGATCAGGTGATCGAGAATTTCAATTCCCAATAGCTTGCCGGCGGCGATTAGTTGCCTGGTCGTATCCAGGTCTTCCGGGCTCGGGTCGGTCGATCCAGCCGGATGATTGTGCGCGACGACAACGCAGTAAGCGTTATTCAAGATTGCAGCCTTGAAAACCTCTCTTGGGTGAACAAGGCTTGCAGAGAGGGTTCCGTGACTCACGACGTGATAGCCCGTCAGCAGATTCCTTGCGCTAAGGTGCAGGGCGACGAAGTGTTCTTCTGATAGATGTTTCATTGGCTCAAGGTATTGCTCAAGGTCGTTCGGCGTCCGAATCGCTGGTAGGGGCTCGCTTGTAGGCTCCCGCAAAATCGCCAGTTTGATCTGAGGAATCTTGTACTTGAGATGTTTTTTGAGTGTTCTTGTATTCATGATCCGCTCCTTATAAAAATGCCGGGATGGCGCAGAGGCTCATCCCGGCTGGGGTTACGACAGAGGTCATCGTCTAGTTGGCGACTGCTTCCTCCTTCAGGAGCGTTGGGTGAATAAGAGAGATTGCCGGACGAGCGGGCGTAAAAGCCTGACTGTTCTCCAGGTGAATCCGGCATGCTTCGCGGATTAGCTCCGATCTTGTTTGCGACCGAAATTCAGCAAGCAGATCCAGTTGGTCGAGCAGACGCTCAGGTATGGCTATCAAAACTTTCTTTTTCATGATGTTCGTCTCCCTGTATTTGTGCGGCTTTTCGCCACTTACTGGGGCAAGGGGGAGGCTCGCCGCGTCAAGCGATAAGGAAGCCTGGACGACAAATCACTCGATGCTCGTGCTTGACGCGGGGTGGCGCCTCCCCCTTAGACTGAGAAGGCGAAAAGTGCAGCCACGGCTAGCTGCAAGCCAGCAGGCACCAGCCTAACCAGGCAAACAGAGACTGCAAGATTGACACGGTTTGGGCAAAGCTCGATTAGTTTGCAACGGATAAGCGCTCGTGGTTATCTGCGGACAGTTGGTCAAGGGCTCGACCTTGAGCGGCTGCACATGCTTCCCGGCGCGATGATAAGGGAAGTTGATGATCTCACCAGCCTTGACGCGATCGCGTACCGCCGGCAGTAATTCTGGCGACATTTGGTCTTGCTCCTGCTGCATGAGAGCTAGCTTCCAGACACCAGGATAGGAAGAAAACGCCAGCAACCCCTGCTCGAAATTGTCGTTGTCGATACTCAAAAACCCCTGGCAATTAGGTTCACTTGCAAGCTCCGACAGCACCGCCAGGAGTCTGGGCTCAAGGAAGCTGCGAGTATAAAACCAAAATTTGCATTGAGGCCGATCTTTGATCGCGATCAGCCATGCACGCGCATAATCGCAGCAGAAGTAGTCCCCCACGTCATGAACACGAAGGGAGTAAGGCAAGTTTGTGGACTCACCGGAGATTTGCGCTGCCAGCCAATCCACTGGCCGTGCCTGATCCACCAGCGCAACAAGATTCTGCGCCAGCAATTCAGGTCCACCTTTCTGCAACAGAAACTCGCACGTCTTGAAGTTGCGTAGCCGCTTGTGACGCTGCCCCTCGGTCTGATAGCGAACGCCGTTTCCATAACAAAGCCGTGTGCAAATATCAGTTGCGTTGATACAGGATTCGCTGCGCGAAAGGCTGAAAGCCCATCCCACCTTGCTATTCTGAGTTAGCTCCAATCCATAGTCATGTAGGCGAACACTTACCATCGTTGCCCTCCTTTGTGTTGATCCGGCAGCGACGCTGCCTCCCGGAGGGCGACCGGCTGGGCTCTGCCGTCAAGGCGGCAAGAGCGAATTAGCAATACAAAGGAAAAACCGAACGGCTTGACGGCGGTGGGCGCTCAGCCGGTAAACTTGAAGAACAGCGGAGGAAGCCGCCATGTCAGGCTCATGACGCATGGACGATCAGAAAATGAGTGAATTCTGATGTGGTATCAGATCGCAAATCAGATGCCAAGAAAGTACAATTGTTAGCGGTGGAAAAGTCGTTGTTTTTCGTAAAGCGGGATGCGTTTTTCCCGGCTCCCTCTGTGCATCTTGCACCTTTAGAAAGCTTCCGGGACATGTGGGATCAGTCAGTCAATGACACACCACATACAGTGGCAACATCATAACAGATCGGCAGATCAAGTCAACGCATTTGCAGAAAAATCCAGCTAGGGCGGTCGAACCACGAGCTGCGGACCGTTCGTGCCGGCCTTCAGTTGTTCTTTCAGCTCGGACATATACACCTGCAATGCAGACTGACTGTCATAGTCTGGAGCCATGGCCAGATAGCCAGCCAGAATTACGAGTAGCACTTTGATCTCTGGAATAGAAAGCGTTGAAGGCGGCTTTTCAGTCAACCGGGTAACTTCACCCTGCCAGGTCGATTCTGACGCCTCCTGGGAGCCGAGAGCGGTCTTCTGTGCCTGCCGCTTATCTCTTTGGGATCGCATGGATATCTCATAGGCAATGCGGCGCGCTGCCAAGCGCCCGGGCGGCATATCTTGTTCTAAAGAAGTGGTAGGGGGCTGGGTTTGAGTAGAACCCGCCCCCACCACAACGTTATATTCGTCCGTACTGATTGCAAAGAAGCCCTCAGCCAAGTCCTCGTAGTCTTTCCGCCAGATATCCTGGTGGTTGTACAGCGTCTCTTTGGAGCACTTAGCGGCCTTGCGCAGCTCGTCGGTAGTGAACTTCTGATCCTTCTCTTTCAATTGCTCCAGGGCGGCAGTAATACGCCTGCGTGCATCGGTACGACGGTTGGCGTTTTCCCTAACCCAGGCTATTGGCACCACAGGCGTGTACTTCACGGGCTCCTCGGACTTCTTATGCGGTGGGCGCCAATTCGCTGCCCGCTCCACCTGGGCAAATGCATCAGCGCGCCCGCGATTTATCTCTTCACTCTGCCCGTTGTTCCTGGCTTTGAGGAACTCTTCTAGTGCCCATTGCCGCTCCTGCTCGTAGCCGTAGCCCAGCGCCGATAGGTCGCGGCTGGGATCTCCATAGAACAAGTAATGACCGACGCACTCGATAGCCTCGGCACGTTGCGACGGACCGTGAAGCCCGTTCAGGTGATAGAGCCTGCCTTTATACCAGTTGTCCACGATGATTCCGGGTGGCAAGCGATGGAACACAGCGCGGACAAAGTCACTGAACTCACTGGCATCAATATGTTTCTCGGCCCGTCTTATCGGCACAACATTGCTTGCTGGCTCACTCCGACCGCGCGCTACAGCAGTAGCCTTACGTTTCTCCAACTGCTCGTTGTAGGTCTTGAGCTGCCGGAAAGCGGCATAAGAATTGGCGTCTCCATCGAGCACGTCGATGAACAATTCCAGGGACTGCGGAGCGGAAAGCTCGTGACGCTCGTATTCCACTTCAAGTGTTTTCTTGTCCAACCAGGCAAAACCAGGCTGCATAGGCAGGCGCAGTCCTAATCCCAGCGATCCCTCGCCACCTGGATGAGGGAAAATCTCGAGCTGCCCTTTGCCGACCTGGAAGTCATTGAGTGTCAGCAGGTTTATAAGTTGCTCTCGAAGATCGGCACTGTTAATAGGCTCTTCAAAGAATAGATAAAGATGCCAGCCACCGCTGTAGCTGGATCGGTAGAGAGAAGACTTCGGAAGACCAGCTTCTGATAAGGCCTGTAGCAACTTATCAAGCGACTGCTTGTTGTGATAACGGCTCTTTTGATCAATGTCGAGAACCGCAAACCGACTTGCTCTCCCGGCGCGACATCCAATGAAAAACTTAGGGTGCGCACAGGCAATCGCCTTGAGAATCTCTGAATCAGGAAGCTTCCATTTGTCTTCGGCCGAGTACCAGGAGCCGCCAGACAACGGCTTGTAGATGTAACCATAGCGGTGGAACAGTTCAAGAAATTGCTCCACACAAGTCTCCCACCCTTGCGGGAAGTGAGCTTTGCGATCAAAGCGAGCAACTCTAGTCGGCGCACTCGCAGAAGCTGAGCGCGCTTGAACCTGTCCGGTAATGATGGTCTCCCTTTCTTAATCTGGGACGTGTTGACCTATCCGGACCGTTCGTTTATCCTGAAGCCACATCGCGGAAATTGCAAAAAACGCGACGACAACTGAATAACGGTCCGCAAGGATCTAACGAGGACATCGCCGCAAGCGATGTCTTTTGTTATCAGTCTTTATTCGCCTTTCTAGGGAGCTTCGCTCCGAAATATCCACCAGATATGCATTGGCGCTACCTGCCAAGTGCCACCAGCCACTATATAAGGTGCCGCAAGATCGATCAATACTTTGGATCTCGCAAGCGAGATCAGATCGACTTTGCTCCACCCCTGAAATTATCGCGAAGTTGATTTCGCGATATGGAACCCGCATGCCTAGCCAGCAAAGCAAACCCCTATAAAGGCATCGCGAAGCTAACGCGAAATCACGGTGAAATTTTATAGGTCATCGCGAAACATCGCGAAGAACCCCCGAACTATTCAACCCGAACAAAGGCGTTTCATTGCGAAGCATCGCGAAACGATCAAATACGAATCCTGTCCATGGATTACGGACTACACTAAAAGATGGTTTCGTGGATCGCCCAATGCTCTTCGGGATGGATCACGAAATCATCGCGAAACACTTCGGGCTATTCGGAAGCGCTTCGCGATAGACCACGAAGCGTTACGAAGCGACTCTTCGGGACCATTGCGGGCAGCTGGAAGCGGTTGCCAATACGAAGTACCAGCAAGGCTTCCGGCGCTTCGGGGCACTTCGGGCTTATTCGGAAGCAGCCCGAAACGGCACGAAATTTGCCCGCAAAAAATTTTTTGCAGGCCGAAATGAATGAACTATTTCCGCTTCTAGGTCGCAACGATTTTCGGGATGATTGCGGCCGCTGCTTCGCGCCGTTTCCGACTCTGCACCTGCTGCGGGTTTTGTGCAAAAATGCCGACTGACTGATACTTGAGAATTTATCAAGAAGCTCTATAATACTGATGTTCAGACAGTGCGCATATCAAAAGTAGTGCCACTAGATATGGAGCGGTAGTATTGAAGACTATATCTGTTAAGGACGCGGCGGCCGCGTTAGGCATTACCAATCGAGCGGTGTTGTACCGTCGTGAAAAAGGCCAGCTAAAGGGACAACTGATCAAGAACGATCACGGTGTTCCTGAGTATCGAATCTACCCGAACAAAGAGATCATCGAGGGACTAAGGAGAATGGGCTCTCCCTTGGTTGGCAACGCCGCATTTCAAGAGGCTGATATTGTTGAGGCCGAAGCGCAAACGATCTTCGAACCAAGCGACGATATCCAAGACATCGGCATCGCCGACTCAGAGAGTGATGCTGCCGGGTCTGCAAGGACAGGTGAATGGATCGAGCAGAGTAGAGCGACTGCTGGCGGCGCCGCAGAGGAACTATGGAGCAATCTCATAACCCGTTTTCTGGAGAAGCTCGAAGAAAAAGATCAACTCATTGGCGAGATGCGCTCGGAAATAGCCGACAAAGATCGCCAGCTCAAGCTTCTGCCCGACTTAGAGAAGCGAGCAGAAGAAGAGCGCAAAGCAGCCGAATTGCGAGCGCTGGAAACGGAAGCACTCAAGAAGCAAATCGCGGCCATAGAGGCGCAGAAAGAAGAAGCGCTGACAGCACAACAAAAAGTCGAAGAACTAGAGAAGCAGATGGAACGGCTTCGCTCTGCTGAAGCTGAGAAGCTAGAGCAGTTGAAGGCAGAGAAAGAAGCACAAGAGTTGGCCATCCAACAGCAGTTAGCAGCAGTCACCGAAGAATTGCAACAGTTGCGAAAACCGTGGTGGAAAAAGATGTTCGGAGCTTCTGATTAGACTCGGGACAGCGTCATGAACTAGTTCTTGCTGCCTGATATCAGGCGCCCAGACGTCAGGGTATCCACCGAGATGAGTCCGATATCGCGCAGCAGTTGGACCTGGGTAACATTGAAGTTGATTACCGCGTCAGCTTGATCTATGTACGCCTGAGTCAAATCTCTTTGCGCTGTGAGGACATCAAGGTTTGTTCCCAGTCCGGTATCGAGACGGAGGCGTGCCAGACGCAGTTCCTCTTGAGCCGAAGCGACCTGCTCATTTGTCTGTTCTATCTTCTGCTCTGCTGTAAGTGTATCGGCATACGATGTTCTGACCTGGTCGAAAACATCAACAAACTGCTTGTTTGCTCTTATCAGAGCCTGTCTAGCCTGCCATCGCGCCGCTTGAATATTTGCGGTATCGCTCAAACCGAGGTTGCCCAAGGTCCAGTTAACCCCAAAATTCAACACGAACAGAGCGCCCAGGTTGTTCAAAGTCGTGCCGATGCCGTACACGTCACCATTGAGATTGACTTTGGGATGCAGTGGTGCAGCCGCAATTGGGATTTGGGCTTTAGCGGCTTTACGAAGCTCTTCAAACTGCTTCAACTCTGGACGGTTATCAACAGCATACGCGAGTAGTTCATTTATCAACAAGTCGCGCGATATGAGTCTTTGCTTCTGGACGAGCCTTCCTGCTGGTATAAGATCCTGCCCCAGACTTACATTAAGAGTATGTGCCAGTTGAATGGCCGCCACGCGGCGAGCGCTTTGTTGGCTCAGCAAATCTTGCCTATCGCGGGCGAGCTGGGTGCGTGCTTGCAATACGTCGAGATAGGTCGCAAGGCCGTTTGACTCAAGCTGAGTGTTCTGGTTGACTTGCTCCTCGGAACGCTCAACGGCCTTTATGCGTATTTGCAAAAGAGCTTCTTTCAAGAGCAGGTTATAGTAATTGCGCGCAGCCGCAAGCAAAGTATCATTAACTGTTCCATCAAGCTGTTTCCTGGCTGCACGTAGTTGATGCTTACTCTGTATGCTGCCGAAGAGCACCGAGCCCCCCTGATATGCACGATAGCGAAAGCCGGCATTGGCAAGAGTAAAAGGACTATCAATTCTGAGAGTTTGCACGCCACCTGGGCCACCAAATAAACCGCCTGGGGTCTTGATGTCGCCATGCACACCGATCAAGCTGTAACCAGTTACGGTATCAGGCAAAAATTTTGCCAGTGACTGAAGATAGCCGTATTTCTGGATTTGAGTGGTCGCACGGCTATCTTGTATGTCCAGATTTCCAGTCAGGGCTGCACGCAACACATCACCGAGACCGACTTGCTGAGAAAATCCTGCGTCCAATCCGAAGGGGCTTAAGCGCCGATCTATGGAGATCAGTCCTTTTAGCGCTGTTTCGGGCAACGAGATAGGGCCGACTGATGTCTTATCGGCATCGGAAGGAAGAGGGTAGTTGCCTTGCTGAATAGGAACAAGGGGAGCCGAGCCGACCGGTGTAGGTGTCGATTGAATGCGCTTCTCCTCTGCATATGATTCGCTTTTCTTCCGCGGAGATTTGAGTCGAGAAGGGGCCGACGGTGTACTTATCGGTCCCTTCAGCGAGGGAGCCGGGTTTTGACCGTTCTGCAGAGGCGGATCGACCGATGCTATCTGCCAGCGGGATTGCTGATGTAGATCAGCGGAAATTGCCTCTTCCTGTGCCGAAAGCAGGCAGAATGCAGCAAGGCTGACCGTGCCGATTCTGAACCTAATTTCTCTGGTCATTCAATCTCCTTGTTATGTCAATGAGCAGTTACAGCAGCTTTGCCCTTGCCAGAGCCAAGCAGTAAGACGAGGGGCAAAGTGACGCACAAAAGCATGCCAACAAGCCATGAAATGTCTTCAAAGGACATGACTGACGCTTGGGTGAGAACGTTGGTATTAGCCAGCATGCGTGCACCAAATTCTGCTTCGTGTGGTGAGGCACCGTGCTGTTGAAAGACGCCTGCGAAAGACTTCATAGTATCTACAGCAGCGGGATTGAATGGGCTGACCTTTTCGATCAACACTGCTCGGTGAAACTCATTGCGTCTGTCCAAGATTGTTGTTATCGCAGCAACACCAACGCTACCGCCAAGCTGCCTGGCGAGATTGAAAAAGCCGGACGCATCGGCAACTTCATGCGTAGGACAATTTCCAAGCGTTGCCATGGTCAGCGGCATATACATGAAGACCATAGCCACACCCCTCACAATGAGCGGCCAGAAGAAGTAATCAACGCTTGTACCCATGTTGATCGGCACGAGCTCGAACATTACCCAGGCCATCAGGACTGTTCCGATCCCGACAAGTAGCCGCGCATCAGCTTTTTGTGAGAACACACCGGATAAAGGCATAAGTATCGCTGATGCTATAGACCCGGGCAGTAAAAGGAGCCCGCTTTGCATGGCAGTAAAACCCAGAAGTGTCTGAACAAAACTGGGTATGGTGAACATGCTTCCATACATTGTAATTCCCATGATGAGGGAAAGTACGCTACCACTGGCAATTGCGCGATGACGTAGGACACGCAGGTTCACAGCAGGCTTATCAGTCGTCAGTTCCTGTACCACAAAGAGTATGAGCCCGACAACGGATGCCACCGAAAGGAAAACAATTGCCGGTGAAGAGAACCAGTCTTCTTTCTGTCCTTCTTCCAACACGTACTGGAAAGATCCGACAGCAACTATCAAAAGCAAGATACCAAGCCAATCGACCTTAGACTTAGAATGCTTTTCCGGCACGTCTTTTGGCAGGGCATAGAGGCACAATAAAGTGGCAAGAATGCCGAATGGAATGTTGATGAAAAATATCCAGCGCCAGTTAAAGGTATCGGTCAGATAGCCTCCAAGGGTCGGTCCTATGATCGGACCAACGATGATGCAAACTCCGAACACTCCCTGTGCGTGTCCTTGCAGCTCCTTTGGAAATGACTCGAAGAGTATGGACTGCGCCTTAGCGAGCAAGCCTCCACCAAAGAGACCTTGCAGCAAGCGGGCGGCGACGAGCACGAAGAGGTTAGTTGCTAAGCCGCACATAATTGAGGATAGCGTGAAGCCAATCATGGAATAAACAAAGTAATTCTTCTTACCAAAGACGTTGCCGAGCCAGGCACTGAGTGGAATCATGATGCCATTGGCGATCGAATAGGAGGTAATGACCCAGCCGACCTCGCTGAACGTCGCGCCCAGATTGCCCTGGATATGCGGCAACGCCACATTGACGATGCTGGTATCAACCACCTCCAGCAAGGCGCCGAGAGAAACAGCAACAGCAATCAACCAGCGAATTATCTCGCCGTGTTGAGCCACCTTTTCTTCCAATGCTTGCTGATAAGCGCTCACAGTGCTTGCCTCGAAAAATCGTCAACGTTCCGCCTGCTCATTTGCGCAGAAGCACTGTTACAAGGCAAGACATACCGGGAGTCACCCTCTCTCGATAATCGGCGAGACTTTGCTCATCAAACACGATCTTGACGGGAATCCTTTGCACAATCTTTGTGAAGTTTCCGGTGGCATTATCCGGCGGCAACATGCTGAATTTGGCTCCTGATGCTGGTCCTATGCTGTCGACAGTTCCCTTGAACGTGCGTTCCGGAAAAGTTTCGACTTTGATCTCTACCTGTTGTCCGACGCGCATCTTCCCGATCTGCGTTTCTTTGTAATTTGCCATAATCCAGATTTTGTCTTGAACGACTGACAAAAGCGTTTGCCCAGGCTCGACGCGCTGTCCGACTTCTACCGACTTCTTGCCTATGCGTCCTTCAACTGGCGCATAAATCTGCGTATAAGAAAGTTGGAGACTGGCCCCGTTCACAGCCTCCCTTTGGTGCTTGACTGAAGCAAGATTGCTTGAATACTGGGACTCGTCAACAGCCTTCTGAGCAACCAAAGCCTGGGCGGAAGTAAGCATTCCCTTCGACTTTTCCAGACGCGCAATTGCTTCTTGAACCCTCGCCTCTGCTTGTGCTTTTCGTTGCTTGCATTGGCTAAGGTTTTGTTCCCCTTGCTCGCGCTGAGCAATAGCGACTTGCAGCGACTGGTTGGCTTTGTCGTACTGCTGTTTCATCACAGCACGATTCGAATAGGCAGTCTGGTAACGCTCGAAGTCGACACGCGCGTATTCTTCTTGAGCAACCAATTCTTTTAGTCGAGACTTGGCCTGGTTCATTTGATCATTTGCTTCCATCACTGCCGACCGCGCGCCAGCAATGTCTGCTCGAACAGCCGCCAGCTCTCCATTTGCCTGACTTGTCTCTCCAAGCGCGGAAAGAGCTGTCTGCTGGATCTTACGCTGCGCCGCTACTGCTTGTTTTTCGGTTTGCTCAAGTAACGCCTTTGACTCGTCCAGTTTTACCTGCTGGTCGCGAGCATCCAGAATTACGAGCAGTTGTCCTTTCTTAACCGGCTCATGTTCTTCAACCAGAACTTTTGTAACTGTGCCAGAAATCCTCGGACTGACGTATGAGATGTGTCCTTCAACATAGGCATTGTCCGTTTCCTCTCGCCCGGTTGTATGGTGCCACCAAATTGCTCCAAGAGCGATCAGAAGAACGGTCAGCACAAGTGACGTTATTGCCACCGGGCTCAGTCTTCGGACATGCGGTCTCTTGGGCATACTTACGGCAGCTTCTGTATCAGTTTGGTCAGCAAGGTCAACTCGTGGCATGTAGTCGGTTCCTTCAGGCTCGTTAACAGGTTCAATTGGTTTCATTACTTACGGTCAGACATGAAGCCATTAAAAAGAAAGTCGATTACTTCATCAGCCTCATCAGCCAGAGAGCTGGTTCTGTTGTTGAAGTAATGAGTAAATAACTTCCCGTAAAGCTGCTGGCTAATGAAATCGGTGATCTTATTAGCGCCTACCGGCCGAACCGTGCCTTTTTCTTCCAAGTCTGTGAACATATCGATCCAGGCTTGCATGCTGCGATCACGATATTCGAAGTAAGTTGGTTTAGTACGATCCTTGAACTCGGAGCGTTCCTGAATGATTAGCTCGACTAGTTCGGGATTCTCATCGAAAAACTTGAAATAAGCTTTGATAGCTGCTTTGAGCCGCTCCAATGAATCGTCTAAATGTGCCGAGGCTGCTTGAACAGAGTCTTGCAACCTTCTCATTGCGCGGTCGGCACAGGCGAGAAATAGCTCTTGCTTAGTGGGAAATGCACGGTAGATTGTGCCCTTGCCAATGCCCAGAGAGTCAGCAATCACCTGAACGTCTGTTGCCCTAAAGCCATTTTGAGCAAAAGCTCGGGTAGATTCAGCCAGGATTTCCTCTTCCCGAGACAGTGGTACTTGCGGTTGTGTCGTTAGCTGTTTAGTAGTCATAGCCCCTCGCCCTCATTACAGCCGGACGGACGCGTCCGTCCAATTCCAAAGATATCAGACCTGGTCCGAAAGTTGTATTAGACGTATTTGATGTCTGGACGCTAATTCCGGGGCTGTAAAGCTCTGGACTGACGCGTCCGTCCAAAATTACAATTCAGAGCTGAGACCTTAATTTTTGGATTTACATCATTGGCTCGGATCTTATTAGCTGTCATTAGAGAAGGGGCACTGGCGCGCAAGTTAATCTCCCACGGCAAGCTCTTGGTTGTTCACAAGGTCACTGTCTCCGAGACAATAAGCGCAGCGTATAGATTGCTAGAGTCCGAGCACTTCGATTTGGTTGTCTGCGATGTGGGTTTTGACGGATCGCAGATGTTTGACCTCTGGGCTGCAGTAAGAGGCAAAGAGCCACGCGCGACATTTCTTGCTTACAGAGAAAGAGATTCGGATCTTGGTGAAGCCATGGAGCTGCTCGTAAAGAAGGCGGTTTCAAATATGGGTTTGGATGGTTATCTGGATCTTCGAGAATTTGGCGCGGAAGGGGGCTGCACGGCATTCGTAGATTTCATCGAACTGGCTCTCAAATCCGACAAGCTAAAGAAGGGACGAATCAACGATCACCTGCTGCCCTCTCTGGGAACGATGGTCAAGAATCTCCGTTCGAAATTGGGAATGTCGCTTGAGGCGCTTTCAGAGGCATCTGGACTCAAGCTCAAATTGCTCAAAGACCTGGAGAACGGAAAACAGATGGACTTAGAGTTGAATGAGCTGTTCAGGCTGTGCATGGCACTTGATGTTCTCCCATCTAAACTGCTTAGAGAGGCGGAAGAAGAGTAGATTGCATGTTTCTTGGCGATCGGTTTTGCGGATCAAAAGATTCCTTGTCGTCACGGCTCTGGCGCTTTTCAGCGCCGTCCCGTCCTCAGCCTCCGATCCCGCCGGCTGGGTTTTAGTGCAAAAGAGCAAGCTGTGCGGCAGCATGAAGATCTATCTAACTCGGGACGCTATCAAGGCTGTCGACAGCAAATCAGGCACTGTGCTGACGAGCAAGGCTCCAGACTGGAAAGTGATCGTCTTCAATACGTCGAGCAAGACGCTTTATACAAGCCCTTTTGAGCAGTTTAAGGGGTATGACCGTATAGATCGACAAATGCTCATGGGTTACAAGTTTGGTGGCCTACCGCTGGAGAAAAAGTCCGGCACGGACACGGTCGAAGGTTACAAGGCAAACATTTACGGCACCAGCGAAAAAACGGAGAAATCCTACCGCGCGCACTATTTGCACGGCGAGATATCGGGCGGCGCGGCCCGTCGGGCCAGGCTTCTGGTTTCAAGCGACTTGCCCTTGCCACCGCAACCCGGGGTTTTACTTTCACGTCTCTACGGAATCGCGCCAACCTCTGGCATTCCCCTGCAATTTGAGTGCGAAAACCAAGAAGGCAAGAAGAAATTAGACCTTAAAACTACAGCAATCAAAAACATGGCCATAGAGGCGAGGCAATTCGACTGTCCTTCGGGCTATCGTCCCGTCGCCAATATTGAAAGTGTGCACATCGACGCCAGTGGTCAGAACGCCATGGAAGAAATGCTCATGGGACTTGACGAGCACATCGACCGTCACGCTACCAAATATGGCAAGAACAAATAGAGCGAGCGGTGGCGCTTACGCCGAGTTCGTTGGTGGGTGAGCGGATTGCGATCCCAAATCTACGATCTCAATTCCTTAACCGGATGATCGCGAGCCGCTACACTTATTGAACGTCCGCATAAAAATGTTTTGGACACAGAACTGGAAGTCTTACTCAGCCTGCTTCTACATGGATTGAAAAGCTATCTCGACCAGAGCACAAAATGGTTTTGATGCTTAGGGTGTGGCATTGGGCGCGGATAACCAAGCTATCGCTTCGGCCCGATTGTTGTAAAAGACGCGATATTTCGACTCTTGCCCACCGAAAGCCAAACGGGACAGGAATGCAATTCGGTAGCCCGGTACGACAATTGCGCTCAGCTGAATACGATCGCGCATGCTCTCGTGAAAGGATTGCATCAAAAGCGTTAAGGTCAATGAAGGGTCTTCCATTTCCAAGCCGTTGTAGAGAACGTTTGATTTCGGAGTCTTTAGGAGTTCCTCTTTTAGCTTAATCTGAGCTTGTTCAAGCAATGATTCCGTCATCCAGCCGAAAAACTCAATCATGACAATTCCGTTTTCGCTGTAAATACGGAAAGAACCTTCTAATCCAGGCATCACTGTGACTCCGAGCGAGCTTGACTTTGCAATCGTATCACGCAGCAAATGCATCAAGGTTCTTGACTGAAAAAACTTGAGATACCTAGAAGTATCAACGGTTTTGCTATCGAAAACCTGTGATACCGGGAGGGAAACGTGCTAGGATGGCGCGCAAATTTCTTGTGATACCGGGAAGGACCACCAACGCTTGAAAACCGCCATCTTGAAAGCCTCAAATGATCGCTTCCAGAAATACCTGGCATGGCTGGAAAGGCAGCCATTGTCCGATCAGACTAGAAGAGCCTACCGGTCAAGAATAAATCACTTCCTGGGCTTCCTGGGCACCTCTGGTGAAGACGTTCGGGCGCTCGTACAAACGGAGCGCGAGAGGGCGCACGTCCTTCGCGAATACAAACGATATCTAAAGCAAGAATTGCAATCCAGTCCGGCAACGGTGAATGCTTACCTGACGGCCATCGATCACTTCTTTCAGTTCCTTGGTGCCAAGCCTGGGCGTGGCAAGGTTGCTCGTGAAGATCTGCCACAGGAAGCGCCACGTGCCTTGACCAAAGAGGAGCAAAAGCGGTTCTTGCGTTCAGTGGCTGCTTGCCGGAGGAGCAAGGATCGCGCAGTAGCTCTTCTGCTGTTCTACACCGGGATCAGGATCAGTGAGTGCGCCGCTCTGAAAGAGCACGATGTTTCGGTCGCCGGCAGGAAGAATCGAGTGATTGTTCGCAATGGAAAAGGAGATCGTTATCGCGAAATTCCGCTGAATGTAGAAGCCAAAGAGGCGCTCAGTGAGTGGATTAGCGAACGGAACGAAAAGTTTGACGGGCAGAAAACAGACAAGTCTTTGTTCTTAAATCCGCAAGGAAAGGGGCTTTCCACCTCCAGCTTGGACTTGATTGTAAGAAAGATCGGACAGAGTTGCGGGCTCACCGTTTCGGCTCACCTACTCAGACATACTTGTTTGACTAATCTCGTCAGAAATGGAAACGATCTAGTGGTAGTCGCCGAGATCGGCGGTCACAAGCGCCTTGAAACGACCAGGCGCTACACATTGCCAACGCAGTCAGACAAAGAGCGCGCTGTTGACGGCCTGGTCTAGAATTACTGCAGGAGGGGCAGCGGAATGATCAGGATTCTTATAGCGACACTGCTGGCCGTTGTTTTGCAGTTTTCGGTAAGTGCACAGCAAAATCAGCGAGCCGGGACGATTCCCTTCCGTTTTGTGCAGGTCGTGCCGGCGTCGCCGGATATGTATTATGCTTCATTTCCAAAAAGCTGAAACTCAGCGCCCGCACGGCTTTCGGGTCTTCCGCTTCTTCATGCCCCGTTTTTGGGGTACCGGTTTCGCTTTCATCCCGGCTTTTTCGACTCCCGGATGATCCCGATATCAGGTCGAAATTGTGAACTTTGGCTTAGCCTTGGTGAATATACGAAGGGCTACGTGATTTCCACACTGACTTCTCCAGGTGCCTGGTCCAGAATGAGGTGGATCGATTCTTAAGGGGCAAGACATGGATTTTCCGCTGGAAATCAGGAAGGCTGAGCAGGCAACCGAGGACTGGTGTTCGAGGGCTGTCGCAGGATTTATAGATAGCGCCAAGGATGTGGTGAAGCATCCCGGTGAGACGGCTGCCACCGTGGGTGGCGGGCTCGCTGTGGGGGCGATGATTAGGTTTGGGCTAAACAATGCGGAGCTTATGGGGGGAGGCATTGGGACGCTTGCGAGATTTGCCAAGGTTGGGTTGATTGCGGCGCCGGTTGTCCATAGTGTGGGGAAATTGATGGAGGCGCCTGACTCGGCGAATGAGGCTGGGCATTTGGTTTTTGAATGGGGAATGTTCCTGGGCGCGGCTAAGTTGGGCAATTACGCGGACCGGATACCTATGGCGGGTAAGGCTTTTGGACCTCGTGCTACTAGTGCTGTTCCTGAAAATCTTGAGTATCAGGTTTTTGGCAATCAGGTGAAGTATGCGAACCATGCCAAGAATTTGCTTGGTTCGGTGCAGGTGCGGTTGGCGAACGGAAAAGGGTTTGTGACTGAAAATGGCGGGCCTCTTCCGGGCATTGTGCCGTTGCAGGAAATGCCGCTGAAGATTAATGGTGTAGGGAAGCTGGAGTATGCGCCGAAGTCGACTACTCTAGTGACTGAGAACGGTGCGTATACGCAGCCGCTGGCGAGGAGAGAAGTTTCCTTGGTCCGCGATGGGAGCACCATTTCGAGTGCGGATGGAAAAACTTTCAATGTTCTTAGACCAAACGGTGATCGTGTTGCCTTCCATGAAAATGGAACTATTTCTGCTATGCAAGGCGACTATGTATCGGGAACTTCCTGGTCTATCCGCGCAGATGGATCTTTGTCCATGAGAAGTTTGCCGTCGGGCAAGTATAAGTTTGACCTCGCGGCTGATGGTGAGGGTAGTTTCGTTTACACGCATGGAACGAGTAGAAGGATCCTCGGAATTGGCGGACCGCGTATGAGATCCGCGCCGCTCAAAACCGAGACGCATCCGTTTACAGCGGCACCTGGTGAAGCGGATATAAGAACGCCGTTCGGTAATTGGAGTAAGCCGGATCTCGCGTTGGTTCCTGCGGCTGACAAAGCGAATTTAGCGCGGGCGTTGGAGTCGTTTAAAACGTTGGCTTCATAAGCGTAAACTGCCATCGCGCCGCTTGAATATTTGCGGTATCGCTCAAACCAAAGTTGCCCAAGGTAAGGCCGGCGCGTATCCGACGCCGCGTACGTTGCGGATTATTGATTCTTGCCCTTAAGTCGCTGTTCCAGCTTGGACTTGATTGTAAGAAAGATCGGACAGAGTTGCGGCTTGCAGTTTCGGCTCACGTCTTGTTTGACTAATCTCGTCAGAAACGGAAATGATCTTGTTGTAGTTGCCGAGATAGGTGGCCACAAGCGGCTTGAAACGACCAGGCGCTACACATTACCAACGTAGTCAGATAAAGAGCGGGCTGTTGACGGGCTGGACAGCAAGGAAAATCCAGTGTCTTCCGATGCGACCAGCATTTTGAATGACAGCCTACGCAGCTTGGGACAGGGCTCACGTGCCTTACGACAAGCAAGCGGCATTTGCCGATAAGTGGTGGAAATACAATAGCCGAGCTTACACCTAGATGGCAACAATCTCTGGACACGATACGAACAAATCAACGGCAAGTCCGGCGCTGACTATGTGATGTGGCGCGACGCCGAACCGGCGAAATTGCAAAGAAAAAGAGGCTGCAATCAAGGAAGCATCAGAACTGCGCGGCAAGGCAGAAGCCCTCGACGCACAAAATAAGGACTTACTTGCGCGGCTCTCTGACAAGACTGACAAACCGAAGAACCGCTAAACTACTGGCTGCCAGTCGATGGCGATGAAGTAGTTTGTTGCTCAGACTTGTACTTTTTCAGCAGGTCGGAAAGAGTTGATGTACCGGAAGACGGCGTGGATAGCGAGTCTGTCTCGTATTTCTTGCCAAAGAATGACTTCGTTGAGGGAGTTGTCGTTGATGGGTCCGCATACTTCTTCATCATCTCAGAGAGACTGGGCGTCGATGTGGACGGAGTTGACAGTCCATCCAGTCCATATTTCCGCTTGAAGATCGACGGGGTTGTAGATGGAGTTAGCAAGCTGTTTGGGTCAGCGGGCGGACCAAACGGTGATGAGTTGCTGGGAATCAACGGAACACTCTGACCGCTTCCGGTTATCGGTGATACCACCGAGGGTGCGATCTGAGTCGGCACCTCTCCGGTAAGTTTCGTCAATTTCTCCTGGGCATACTTCAAGCCAGCTTGACCTTCAGCAAGATTCTTCTGCCTGAAGTCTCGCATTTCGCGGAGCTTGTTCTTCTCGTACTCACTTATACTCGGATCGGCGATCTGCATTTCGAGCTTCGTTAGCTCGCTGTTGCAATGCTCGATTATCTTCTCGTACTTGTCGATTTCAAGCCTGGTGAAGTAAACATCCTGATCGTGCTGTTTCTGATCGCGCTCCTTTTGTTCTTTCTCGCGCTGGGCTTGCTCCCGTTGCCAGCTTTCCTGGTTGCCGCCAGGCGTCTGGTAATAAGGCGGAATGTAGGTGCCGGTCGAGGTTCCTGTGTTTGTGCCGGTGCCCGTGTCTGTATCGGGCGGCTTAGATGAGGATTGCTGATTCTGCCACTTCCAGGTCATATCCTTCCACCAGGTTTTGGCTCCAATAGCCATTGTGCCGAAGATCTCCAGAGCCACAAAAGCGATGATCAGCCCGATTGAAATCTGCCATCTCAGCTTCTCATCTCGCAAAGCGGCTTGTTGCTGCATCGCCGCTTCCATAGTTTGCTGGGTGGTTTGTTGAGTGTACTGCTCTTGTTGCCGCCTGGCGTTTGCTTCCGCTTCTTCTCTAGCTTTGCGCTCAGCGTCTTTCTTCTTCGCCGCCTGCTCTTCCTGGTATTTATCCTCGGCAGTCTTGCTTCGATGATAGTTCGGTCCAGGACCGGCGC
The DNA here is from genome assembly GCA_964607945.1 of uncultured Candidatus Obscuribacterales bacterium. Classification (GTDB taxonomy): domain Bacteria; phylum Cyanobacteriota; class Vampirovibrionia; order Obscuribacterales; family Obscuribacteraceae; genus JAGVKB01. The sequence goes on along the minus strand of CAZSNX010000020.1, from coordinate 2,131 downwards.
TGCTGCTCGACGAGCTTCTGGTTCCGGCACCGGCAGTCGTTCCAGCGCCTGCCTGGCAGTCGCAGCCGGCCGCTCTGTGTCCACCGCTTGCGCCGAAGTGCTTGCTCAGAATGTCTTTGGCGTTGTTGATCTTCTTTAGCTCTTCTTCGGCGAACTCCTTGTGCTCAGGGCTTGGCGCACGATCAGGATGCCACACCATGATCAATCTCTTGTAGCGGCGCATGATCGATTCCATGGAAGAACCAGGGTCTAAGCCAAGGACGGCGTATGCTTTGTGTAACTCGTTCATTTGAATACCGCCGTCATGATGCTTGAGCCCAGCGAGAAAACGCCCAGCGCACCGAGCCCCACGAGCCACCAGGGCGGTGCAGGAAGTTTGGTATCGGCAGGCTGACCGCGATCTGTGCCAGCGCCAAGGGTCGCCTCAACCCGGTTTACAAGCCCGCTTACGATGTGGTCGCATGCATACCATTGCGCCCCTTCCACGCGCGGATGGAAGTCGAATTGAACGATGGTCGTGTCGTTTCCTGTGTCCTTGAATTGCACTTCCATTTCCAGAAGCCGCTGTACACGCTCCTTGCGTGTGTGGATGTTTTGAAGATTCGTGCCTTCCACCTTTGTTTCTTCATCCGTGAAACGCAGGGAAGCCAGGATACGGCGTTGATTTACGTCGGCAGTCGATACATGCCACTTGTCGCCGAAGTTGTAGCTGATATCGGAGATGATGTCCCGAATCTGCGCAAATGCCTGCTTTATAGGCGTTTTGTATTCCCTCGGAACCGGATGCAGAAAGTTGTAGCGCGATACACCAGCATGGTGGAAGAACGGCCAGGCCACCCAGATAGCGGCTACTAGCCCTGGCAGGCACCCTGCAGTCTTGTCAGGCTTGGTGATGGCCTCGCTGGTGTAAGCGCTTACGAGCAAGAAGATGAATATGCCAAGTCCTATTCCTACAGCCGCCATACATCACCTGCATCTGGAGCAATATCGTCGTCCTTGGGTGGAAGCTTCCTTTTCAAATCGTCCTCCTTTGCGGGTGTCTCTACCTTTGGGGTGCCGCGTTCCCGCTCGTTTCTACCAGTATTTTGCGGTTTATTAGGGCGGCGTTTCTTGCCTGCCGGCGGCGGATTGTCCGCCTGTTGGTTCTGTTGCTGCCTGGCTGTCCGCCCTCTTGTACGCACAAACTCGCTTACTTCATGCTGGTCTCGCTCCGGTGCCGGATACTCGAGCGCCTGCTGATAAGCTACCGGCGATGTGAGCGGCAGCTTCAACGGCCACGTGTCCGGAGTGAAAACGATCACTTGGTCCTTAAGGTTAATGAGTTCTTCCGGCGTCGCCAGCGCCCGTCCCTGGACGAACTCTTGCACCCTTCCGCTGTCAGTCACTGTAGTCTCTTCAATGGTCATGCGCCCCAGCGCATCGCTCAACTCTTTGGCTTCACGATAATTCTTCTGTTTGAAATAAACCTGGGTTGCTGGCATGTCCAGGATGATCTGCGCTTCCCTGCGGCTGTAGACCTGCTCTAGCTGGAAGTAGTTTTGAAAACCGAGCACAAGCCCTATCTTGTTTTTGCGGATGATAGACAGAGTGTCGGCGATGCCTGAGATTTTTCCGAAGTTAGTGAACTCGTCAAGGAGCATGGCAACTGGGTATTTCATCTCTTCCCGTATTTCCAGAATGTGGTCGAGCAAGAAGTTGACCATCAAAGATCCAATCAGCTTGCTGTCACGCGAACGGCTCGGCACCGCCAGATAGAAGGTGAAGAGCTGCTGTTTTAGAGCGTCCAGGTCGATGTCGGTTGTCTCCGTTAGCGTCACCATTTGATCCGTCATCCACGGATTGAGCTTGGTGATGAGGCCGGAAAAGACACCGTACTTGAAATTCGTTTCCCCTGAAAGGCGCATCCAGCCTTCGAATTCCATCTGTGCCACATCAGATGGGCTGCGATATAGAACTTTCGCCAGTCGGTCCGGTCCTTGTAACAAGAGCCAGCGCAACGCTCCGAAGTGTCCGAACTTTGGCTCGCTGGCGGCAGCATGCATCAATAGCGGAATGAGCAGGAGCTTCTCAGATCGGTTCCAGGTTTGATCCGATCTGGTCTCGGCGCTCTCTCCGTTCATTATCACCAGGT
>CAZSNX010000019.1:0-20908 GCA_964607945.1 uncultured Candidatus Obscuribacterales bacterium | reverse complement strand
TTAGAGAGGCTTGTGCTGCAGTCGCTTCAAGCTTTCCGGCGATTGTGGCGCTCGGTCTCGTTACGCTCTTGGCAAAGACAGTAGCGAGCTGGTTGCGCAAGCAAAAGGATCAAGCCGGAGTTATGTCGATGGGCTTCAAATTCTTAGCCGGCATCGTAGAAGTGTTTTGGACGCTGGCCGGACATTTGATTTTGCCGGCGATTGTAATTGAAGGAACGTCTTTCTGGGGGGGAATGAAGCGCGCTGACAAAATCGCTCAATCCAACCTTTTGACAATCGGTGTAGGTGAGGTCGGTGTGGATGGCATCTGCCGCTTTACCAGTTATCTGGTCTACTCAGCCGGCATGGGTATCTTCGGCTACATGTATTACATGAAGCTGGCCATGACTCATCCGCTATTTGTTGCCGGTACAGTCCTCTGGGTGGCTTCGGTGGTTGTAGTGACTGCTTTATCAATTTATATACGTGCAGCCTTCTATACCTGTCTTTATGTCTGGGCAATTGAGGCCGAATCCGTTCGTGAGACCGAACGCAAACAGATACCTGCTCCCGGTCCCTTGGCGGCGGCTTTGGCCTAGTCGGGCAGCGCCAGTTTATAAATAAGAAAGGTCGCCGGCATCGGTCGATTTGCCTTTTGGGTGCATTACAGCTCGGATCGGATTGACTGAAAGTCTAGCCCTACAAGCCATAGTTCTTGCGCAAGAAGTCGATTCGCTCTTTGATGGTTCCAGTTCTGGCTTGCCCCAGCGAGTCCATTTCAAGCTTCTCCAATCGTTTGAAAACTGGCAGGTCTACCTGCTTTCTTCCGTAAATTTTGATTTCGACCGCTGCCAGTGAATCTTCCAGTGTTCCCAGACCGGCTGCAGCCGGTCCAACTTTGTTTGCCGGAGCGGCCGGGCCAGATGGCGGCTCCGAAGGGGGAGGCGGTGTGCTTGTCGGCTGAACCGGAGGCGGAGTCTCACCGGCACCGAGCGAGCGGGCTTCCGAACCGGCAGCGGAGCTGTCCGTTCTCCCTGTTGCTGGAGGCTCGCTGTTGCTGCTCGAACTGCTTTGTTTGATTCCAGGGGTCAAGATCAGCACGGCTGATGGCTGCTCTTTTTTGGCGGCTGCCGCGCCGGACTTTGCCTTTTGCGGCGAACCGTCATCCTCTTGCTCAGCTTCGGGATTTTCGCCGCGAGCGCGCGCCGCCGCTGTTTCACGGGCGATTGTGGCTTTTACTACATTTATATTGTTCAGGGCCTTGCTGTTGTAAGGATTTAGCTGAAGGCACATCTGATATTCCTTGAGAGCCTCGTTGAACTTGCGCTGCCTGACGAAGTAATTGCCCCAGTTAATATGACATGTAATGATGTTGTCCTTTGCGACGTTATTGGTCGGATCGATTTCCAGTGCTTGCTTGTACTGATCGACTGCTTCTTGAAACTTGTTTTGACCCATCAAGTAATTGCCTTGATTTACATGATCCCGGGCAGCCAGCTGGCGATCTCGCACGGACTGGGCTGACACCGGCCAGGGCGCAACTCCGCTTGTAATTGTAAGCAGGGCCAGGAGCAAGCCGAATCTGTTTCGTGTGTATGCGTGCTGCATATGCTTTTGCTCCAGCTTGGAATTACTATGTTGCGTCTTTTGCAAAGAGTACTTAACAGCCGGGAACTGTCAGCTCGTTGCGGGAGTCCCTCATAAGAATCTTAAACGATTCATAGGGATCTTTCCTTTTAATCCTGGCAGCCCTATACTCCTGACTGATAACCTTCATGGATGCTTTCTTCTAATAATGATGATGAATAAGCCGATTTGCTCGACAGGAATGATGATTACCGCGTGTGCGGCGGTGCTTCTGGTGCCTGCTCTGGCCGAGCCGCGCTCGCATCAGGGTAGTTCGCCGGCCGTGGAACAAGCAGTGAAGATGATTATGGATAGCCGGTCTGGACGCTCCATGAAAGATTTCGTTGATCCCTCTGAAAAGCATGTAGTGCCGGCTAAGTACAAGGCGACACCGCATAAGCAACTGGACGGTATCTTGATTATGGGTGGACCCGAAGCCCTTCCGATGTAGTTTCTCTGATTTGTGAAAAGGAAGAAGACTAACCCTGAGCTTAGTTATTGTCACGGCCTGGGCTCGCTGCCTTTGATTGGCCGGACTCTTGGCGATCAGTTTGATTTGATTGCAGCGGCCGACGAAAAGCGTGAGGCGCTTGTCTGTGTCTGGCAGAAAGTGCGTTGGACCTACGGACAGCTAAAAGAGCGAGTAGATCTCTTTGCTCGTGGTTTGCTCAAGTTGGGCATCGAGGAAGGAGACCGGGTAGGTGTTTGGTCCACCAATAATGTCGAGTGGATAGTGATTCAATTGGCGACAGCCAAAATCGGCGCAATCCTGGTCAATATCAATCCAGCCTACCGCACAAGCGAGCTTGACTATGCGCTGCGCCAGTCGGGCGTAAAGATGCTAGTAACCATGCGCGGTTACAGAGGCGATGAGTATCTTTCGATGCTTTACGAGCTTGCACCGGAGGTGATGAATTCCCAAGTTGAGAATCCAGCGCCCCGGCTGCCTGAATTGCGTTATATAGCCGTGATTGAAGGGCGCAATCTGGAGCAGTCGAATTCTGTCTTCAACTTCGATTTGATTTATGACTATGGGCAGTCGGTGCCGTCTCATGAGCTTGCACGGCGCTCGCAAAGCTTACAGTTCGATTCGCCTATCAATATTCAATATACTTCCGGAACCACCGGCTTTCCGAAAGGGGTCACTCTCACCCATCACAATTTGCTGAACAACGCGCTCTATTCGGCGCATGCGATGGGCGTCAATCAAAGTTCGCGCTTTTGCGTGCCGATGCCTTTTTACCATTGCGGCGGCATGGTGTTGTGCACGCTGGTGACTCTGCTTGTGGGCGGCACCCTTGTTATTCCAAATCCGACCTTCTGCCCGACTGCGACACTGCAGGCGGTGTCTAAAGAGAAGTGCACTCATCTGTCGGGAGTACCGACGATGTTCGTCTCCGAACTGGAACTGCCTAATTTCGATCAGTTCGATCTCTCATCGCTTGAAGGTGGATTTATGGCCGGTGCTCCCTGCCCGGTCGAACTGATGCGTCAGGTAACCGGCAAGTTGCACTGCTCAAGACTGGTAATCTTTTACGGTCAAACTGAATGTTCGCCCGTTATAACTTCCACCACGGTCGATGATTCGCTGGATGTGCGAGCAAGCACGGTCGGCCGGGTGATACCGCATTTGGAAGTGAAAGTGATCGACTCACTGACCGGCGCTATCTTGGAGCGCGGTCAGCAAGGCGAAATCTGCGCCCGTGGTTATGCCGTCATGCCCGGTTATTGGATGAACCCGACTGCCACCAACGAGACGATCGACAGTTCTGGGTGGCTTCATACCGGCGATCTGGCTGTGATGAACGAGGAAGGATTTATCAACATCACCGGTCGCAAGAAGGACATGATCATTCGAGGCGGTGAAAATGTTTACCCGCGAGAGATTGAAGAGGTGCTGCACAGTCATCCGGATATCGCCCAGGCTCAAGTGTTCGGTGTGCCGGATAGTCACTTTGGAGAGGAGGTCGCGCTTTGGGTGCAGTTGAAGCAAGATGCACAACTGGACGGCGACCAATTGAAATCATGGCTCAAGGAGCGCGTAGCTCACTTCAAGATACCAAAGTATGTAAAGATAGTTGCCGAGTTTCCGATGACTGTGACCGGCAAGGTGCAGAAGCAGGCTATGCGCCAAGCAATGATAGCTGAGCTCGGGCTGGAAGTTGCTGCTAGCGTTCGGACGGCTTGATCCGATTCGCTGCTCTTCAATCAGTGGGGAATGAGACATTACCTCTGGTATCAACGGCTACCTTCACCGTATGCGAACCCTTCCTGAATTGAAAGACCGCCGGAAGCAGCGGTACGCCATCTGGATCGAGCCTGGCATGACCATTTCCTGAGATTGCCTCCGGCAGTGTCCTTTCTTGCAGCTTTTGCTCTCCATCGTAAACTGTGTAGGTTGTCGGGGCGTTGTATGTTTGTCCGGGGATTACCTGTACCGTCAAAACTCGTTTGGTGTCGCGGGCAGTGTCTTCGGCGTTCTTGAAATCTTTGGCGAATTCGAGTGCGGCGTTCTTTACGTCGGTTGCTTCGGAGAATCCAGCGCAAGTTTTCAACCCGATAACGGCGATCAGAACGACGATGCCAGCTGCCACCAGAAACGAAAGATTCGCGTAAGGACCAAGCCGAAGCTTGAGCAGGCAAGTAATGTGGCCGCAAGACTGCGAATTGTCCATGGCTCGAAGCTCAATACCATCTGATTTGCGAAGTATTGGTTGATGGTATCACGGCTTCCTGCCAGGTGACGGCGCGATAGCCTGTGATCAGCGGCTCCCTGCCAGTGACCATCGTCAGTACGGAACCGGCGGTAATCGGATCGGTAAGCGCTGGCATGCCGTTTGGGCGCAAGTTGTAGTCGTAGTGCATGTAAGCGCCGGCCCCTGTCGTAAAGGACGACATTACTCGGGCAACTCCCGCCACCACCGAGCCATAGAAGTTGGCTGCATTGGTGATCGGTTGAGAGCCGATATTGACAGTGGCATTTGGTGCATATATGACCATTCGTTCGTTGCCGAGCAGGAAAATGTTCTGAGTGCCGCTGTAGAAGAGTTGAAGCTGGTTGGCGCTGCCTGAAGTTTCAATAATTTGAGAGGTCGGTGTGATGGCTAATTGCGAAGATGTCGCGCTGCCGGTAACGCCATTGTTTCCGGTCGTGTTTACGTTTGTGTTGGCGGTGATGCCGTTCATGTTGATTGAAGAAGTATTGGATACTGACACCGCGGTCGTGCCGCCATTGGCGCCTTGCAGGAAAAATCTGGTCTGGCCGGCGCCAGCATCGATAGTCACTTGGGCGTTGCCGCTCAGAGTAATGGTGTTAACTATGTAGTCGCCGGGTGGAATCTTTTGAGCGTTGCCGGTGAGAATCGGGCTTGATACGGTCGGGGTTATCTGCAGTGTCTGGTTGTTGCCTAGGTTAATGCTTCCCAGGTTGACGGCGCCCGCTGCCGCTTGCGGGACAGCAGGCAGCTGAGGTTTGTCGTAGTGTTGATAACTGGTGGTGATGCCGCCGCTCCAGCCGTTGCCGGTTACCGGCACCGGCTGAGTCGTAGCGTTGTTTATTCCGTCCGGTGCTCCGTAAATCGTGCCGTCCGGCAATCCGAAAACATTATTGAACGGTTGTGCTCCGGAAGGGTTGGCGAACGGGCCGGAAGCCGGTGAGCGTGGCCAATAGCCGGTAGTGTCGCCGTTCGAAAAGACGTTGCCCATTATCTGCACCCATGGAGCTTGAGCGACTGGAGAGGCATTCCAGGTGGTGCTGGTCGCCACTATCTGCTGGGTCTGGAATGAGACCGGATTGGGAAACTCATGCTGATAGCCCCCTTGGGCAACTCCTCTGGTCACGCTGCCGGTGCCCACCTGGTTGGTAGCGCCGAAGGTACCTATGTCGGCATACAATCTGGGATCGGTGCTGTTATAGCTGGTGGTGGCCGACTGACCGACCATTTCCACTCTTTGCGTGCCGAAAATCGCATACGGAAACCCGGCAGCCGACGTCGTCGAGCTGCTGCCGGCTGTGACTATTGGCTGAAGTATGACGCGGACGTTTTTCACGACTGAGCCGAGCGCTACCGTTACCGTGACTCTCCTGTATGGATGCGGATATTTGGCTCCGCGGGTGTCCGTAGTGCCTGGCTGGCGCAACCAGCAATTCCTGTCGTAGTAAGAGAGGCTGGTGAGACTGGGATCGTAAAGAATCGATCTGTTGGAGAATTGCGACTTAAACTCGGCCGAGACCGGATCGCTTGGATAAGGCGGGGTGACGGCATTTTGAATAACCGGAAGATTTTCGACCAGGATGTTCACCTGCGGCACGGTGTTGTTTCCGAAATTGAACCCCAATGTAAGAACCGGGTCTATCGCGCTGATTTTGGAAGTGCCTGCTGTGGTTCCGGGGTCTAAAGAGGTGTCCGGGACGCCGGCGCTCAAGCCAGTGTTTAGGCGTCCTATCACGTAGTCCAAAGCAGCTTCCGCTACGGCTCTGGCTGTGTTTGCATTTTTCGTGGCGCCCGTCCGCTGGTAAATCGGCATCATTGCTGAAAGGAGACCAGTTGCAAACATCGTAATAACCATCGACAGGGCTAGCACATTGGGAAGGGCGAAGCCGCCGGCTTCTGGCTTTCGGGTGGATTGGGCTCTCAGAGCGGAGAATTTGCGCTGGCATGCTCGCAGTTTGTTTGCAATGGCAAATCGATAGATCATAATCGGTCCTTGTTTGCAGTTAGTTGGCCGGAGGATTGCCGATGGTGGTGGCAGACACGTTATTGCGCATGTACATCTCTGTCCGCACCGGCAGCAAGGATTTGTGCCCGCGGGCATCCATGTTCAGAACTTGCAAATTTACCACCACTCCTGAGTAGTTTTGGAGTTCTGCTGCATTGACGGTAGCTGAAAGTGTGTTGGAGTTTTTCTCCACGTATTGAAAAACGCTTATTTCACCGTTGGTGTCGCGAGGTCCAACGATGCCGGTCAACACAGTCGTGACGGTGCCGGGGCTGATTCCGGCCGGGCAGTTGGTCAAGTTGGCGGGTGACGGAAAGTATGCCATTTGAAGTTGGTATTGGCCGGCGCGAGCTGGGTCTGTGTCAGGTACTACTTTGTAGACGTAAGTATCGAGTGCCGACAGTGGAACAGCTCCTGTGAAAGCTGGTGGCAGCGATAATGGAAATCCGTTGCTGTCGAAATTGGGAACTTGAATTACCAAACAGGTCGATGACAGCGTGTAGGGGGCAGAAGGTCCACCGTACCACGGCCAGCTCATGACCGTCATGGTGCCCTGAGGACCGTAGAGAATGTCTCCCGCTGATGGGAAGTGATTGGACACGAGAGTGACTGAACCATTTTGAATCGACGAGTTTGGCAACTGGCTGGGATCTACCGCTTCGGGATGTTGTTGAGGTCCGGGCGGGAGATTCTGGACGACCTGTCCTTGCGGCGGCGGAGCTTCCCCATACAAATCGCCGATATTGCGTGCCGACCGTACCCGCTGACCGAGCGCGTTGAGGCTGTAATTGACCGCATTGAGCGTGTCCATGCGCGCCCAGAGAAAGCTGCCTTGAGTGCTGTTGAGCGAAAGCAGACCAAGCATCTCCAGCTCGATAAACCCGACCAGGAGTGCTGCAACCAGAACGGAGATCAAAGTTGCACCAGATTCCTGGTTGCGCGATGATTTCGGCTTGTGTCGGTTGATTTGATTCATTGACCGCAGTTGTTAGCTGTTGAGTCCATTCTGGACGAGTATTGTGTTGGTTCGGTAGGTATGAGGTCCGGTCGAGTCCAGATACTGTATAAGTACGTCCACCAGCAAGGTGTTGGTCGATTGAGGAGTGATAGTGACGACAACCTGATTGTTGACCACCTCGAATCGGTTTGTGAGCCCCGATTGCGTGCTACTGCCTGGACCAGCGGTGTAGTTGAAGTAGCTGGTGTCGTGCAAGAGCGGTCTGACAAATAGCGTGTCGGTGCCCGGAGTCCCGCTGACTACCGCATAGTGTGTCGGGTTGCCCTGGGCGGCGGTCGCTACTGTCTGGTAGGGCAACGCTCTCAGCAAGTCTATGCACTCTTGTCCGAGGCTGGCTGCCATAATCTGGTCTTGAGCGTTGTTGCCTAGCGAGAAGGTCTGCACATACATCTGCAGGATTGCCGCCGCGAACAGCGTAGCCACAAACATAGCTATCAGCACTTCGATGAGGAGATCACCGTGCTGCTTGCGCAGGTTCGATGCGCGCGTTAGTTTGCTCAAATGGTCAACCATTTGATTGAGCACCCTTCCATCTGACGGCGATTGATCGACTGATAGTCGATTGGTCGTCGCTCGGTCCCCCCGGAGCAGCCGACCTCAAAATCTCCTCGCCGGCAAATCAGCTCGAAACATCGGTCAGGCGACTTGAAACAGAAATTTGCTCGAAATCTCGGCTGCCTGAGTTTCATATACCCAAATTTTGAGCCCAGCTAACAGTCCTAAACTCTCGAAAGGTGATTATGAGTTGAATCCAAACATCGTATGTTGGTAACATTGTCGAGCAAAGTGTCCAGGTAGACAGTGCCACCACAGATGGTTAACTTCTCGCTAAATCGCATCCGCCATATCAATCGACTCGAACAGTTGTTGCTTGTCGTGGCTGCTTTGGCGCTTTGCGGGCTCTTCTGGCGACTTTGTCATGATTCGATCGAAAGCTGGCGAGTGCATGATGCCGCAGTCAAATTTGCCAGAGACCTGCGAAATCTCGAGTCGAAGGCGCGAAGCGTTAATCAATTTCTCGAGCTCAAAGTCATACCGGCAACTCCCAAAAGACCTTGTACGCTGGTTATCTCGACTCAGGCGCAAGAGCTGGAGCAGCGTCAGCTACCCGATGGGGTTTATACCTCGGGAGCGTTGGTTATCGATCCTCAAGGTGTGCCGCAAGCGGCGACCGTCTTTATACTGTACTCCGGCAGTCGAAGTTGCCGGGTTGAGATTGACGCCAGAGGCACAGTGTCCATCCCCTGAAGCGGTGATGGCGAAGATTCTTAGCGCGATTTAATTTGATTGTTGTCGATTAAAGTTCAATAACTGAGCGGCTTTTCGGAGTTTTGTTGTTGTGAATTTTGGTGCACTGGGTATAAAAGCGTTAGCGCAGTTCGAGGTGAAAACCGATGAAATTCGTCATGCGTTGTCGCGAGCGCAGAAAGACGCGATCTGAAGGTGGTGTCTATATGATCGAGCTGATCATGGCGATCGCCACCAGCTCAATGCTTTGCGCGGCGCTGGTCGGTACCCTAGCTCAGACGGAGCGGCTTTCGACTTCGGGGCAGAATCAAATAATTGCCGCGGCGCTAGCCCAGGAGCAGATAGACAACGTAAGAAATACGCTTTACGGAAATCTCGCGGCGGGTACTTATACTTTGTTGCTCAATCGACGGGAATTGGGTCAATTCGGACCGTCCGAAGTTAATCCTCGACCATTGCTGTTCGACCTATACAGCCACGATTGGAGAACGCCGCTAGAGCGGGCTAAAGGAGTTGACCAGACCGCTTGTGCTGCCGCTACCCAGTTCCAACAGCTGGGTCTGGACGCTGCAATAACCGAGACTGTAGTCGATAACGGCACCGGCGGACCATTGGCTAACACCAAAACGATAACCATAGTTATTAATTGGACCGAAGGCCAGGATGTGAAGACCTATACCGTCACCACACTAGTGGCCAAGCATGGAATACATATCTACTGAGCATTCTAGGCAATTTGCGATGAGATCGGCACGCGCACGCTCAATTCATTCAACAAGTGGCTTTACTTTGGTCGAAATGCTCGCTTCGTGCCTGGTCATTGCATTTGTGGGAGCAGGAATTGCCGGTCTCGTTATGCTCAATGGAATGACCGAGATACGCATGGCAAACAAGGTCGACAATCTCAATGCGTCTCGCACGGCGATTGAGAGAATTGCCCGGGACGTGAGAATGGCTCGAAATCTTGGTGATGTATACGGCAACCCGTATTTGCTGCAAAGTACTCCGCTGCCCCTGTGGGGCTTCAGCGGGTCCAACAAGTTTCCCGCTACAAACAATCCGGTATACCCGGCTGGGCCGATTCCCGCAGCTTTTCGTGGCTATCCGCAATTGCCTTGGCCAACGGCCCCCAATCCAGGCTACACGCTGAGCAATCAGTGTTTGATTGTTCAGATTCCTGTTTTCGATGATGACGGTTTTCCGGTCGGGCTCGCTAATGGGTTCGGAAATCCAGCGCTCCCGGCCAATGAGGACGATGTTGATACATTGGTGTACATGGTGGTCAGAGATCCGAGTTCTTCGGACAGCAGCCCCACTTTCATGCTGCAGGTAGCCGGATTCCCAGGAGTGCACTCAACTCTAGATGTCTCGTCCGACCCGCCACAGACTCTATTGAAGGGAATCGTTGGCCCAACAAGAAACTCTCAGCCAGTAAGCGATACAAACCCGCCTGTAGTCTTTCAATTCATAGACAAGACGGGCGATGGCACACCTCGAGATGAGGGCTCTGAGCAGAACGGCCTTACGAATGCTAATTTGACGGGTGTTTCAGTCCAGTTTGAAGTACTTAACAACTCCAACGGTAGCAACGCTCCCACAGTCGTGGGCATCAAGAGCGAAGTATATGCTCGCAATAACAACGTGCAGACTGTCACTGCTACGGCAGATCAGATGAATGGTGGTTAGGCTAGATTTTGGTTGCAGGCAGATGGTGAATGTCATGATTTCAAGAAACAAGTTCGCCCTTGATACATTTACTCAGAAGCAGCGGAGTGAGGAGTTGAGTTCGAAAAATGTGGTGCGAAGCAGCGGTGGCTTTTCGTTGGTGGCTGTCACTGCTCTGGGTGTGGTAACTATGATGTGGCTTTTCGCAATTTCGGCATCGGTATTGCCGATGTATCAGCGAGCCGCGAACGGACAGTTTACGACACTCATGCGAAGCGCTGCCGAAGCTGGTTTGGATTATGCTGTCGCTCAGCTGAACTCTTCAATCTCAAATGGAGCGGTTACGAGTACATTGATTGGTGGAAGTTATTTTCCAGTGCCGGCCGTAGCGCTCGGAAACAATGGTGTCGACGTGAGCGTCAAGGTGGTTCGTCGTGCTCCGCCCTCAACGTCGGCAATCTACACAGCCTCTTCTGATCCTAATGATTGGTATGTTGTGACGGCGAAAGCCGAATATGCTGGCATGCAGAAAAAGATTAGAGTGATACTGACTCCTAATTACAACTCGGGAAGTGGGGCAAATCCGTACTTCCACTACGCTTTGTTCGGTCAGAAGTCGGTTTCGATGACCGGCAATAGTACTATTGATGGTTATAACTATAATGTCCTCAAAAACAATGGTCCTTGGGCTCAGTATGGTGGTGCCAATGTGGATAACCTGGGGGGAGATATAGGCAGCAATGCTCTTCCGATGCCTGTGTCCGGATCTCCGGTAATCTTGTCGGGCAATGCCAACATTAAAGGGTCGCTAAAAGTTCCTATCACCAGCGTCAACGAAGTCAGACCACTATTGAACGCAAGTGGTAATGCGACCATTAGAAATCAGCTGATTTCCAATGGAGCTGCCGGTAATGGTAACGCTGTCTTCGGTCCGAATGCCAGCGTTCAAAATCAGGGTACAAATGCTTCACCACCCCGCACTTTTACCGGGCTAGCTACTGATCCGGGTATCATCAATAGCAGCAACAATCCGGTTGCTCCTGGAGTAGCTCCGTTAGGTCCATATGTACTTCCTCCTGCTCTCGGCGTGCCCCAAGGAGCCACCGTTGTAAACCCGACTATCACTAAAACTGGTAACGGCGGCAATGCTGTTTTTACCGTAGCTCAGCCGGCAGCCAACACAGTGGTGAACATGGGCGCTCTGGCTCCCTCCGGTAACCAGGTATACAGGTTTCCTCCCGGAGATTACCAGTTGAGCTCTCTGACTATCGCCGGCAATGTTCAAGTGCAGTTGATACCTGGCTCTAACGGTCAATACGGACAAGTAAGATTTTTCATGGTCGGAAATTCATCAACAAGTCCAATTCAGTTGTCGGGCAATGCCGTGACCAACAATTCTCATATTCCAGGTAATTTCCAGCTATGGTACGGCGGTTCGCAGAATGTTTCCTTATCAGGCAATGCAAACTTCTACGGTGTCTTGTACGCCCCCCAGGCCAATGTGAGCATGTCCGGCAACGGGCAGATATTCGGTGCGGTTGTCGGCTACACAATCAACAATTCTGGCAATGCGGCCATTCACTTTGATGAATCCCTGGCTAGTGTAACAAACCAATGGGCATCCTATAGCTCCCGAACGCTGACCAGCCTTCAGACGATTACTTGGCAAGAACCCCGCAGCATACTTGAAGATCAGAGGTGGTAGTCAGAAGACAGGCTGGAACTTCAGTAACGAACAACGGTTCCGTCCACGTCGTCGGCCCACGCTAAAATGCCTCCCGAGAGGTTGAAGACCGATTTGAAGCCGCTGGACATTAGAAAGCTGGCGGCTCGCTGGCTGCGCCCGCCGGAGCGGCAATATACAACAATCTCTTGGTCTTTGTAGCTTTCCAGCTCACCCAATCTGTCCTTGAGAGCTCCAAGCGGTATATGAACGGTATTGGCCAGCTGGCAGATTTCGAGCTCGTGTGGCTCGCGGACGTCAAGTATGACTATGCTCTTGCCGGTGTCCAAGCGCTGTTTGAGCTCTTTGGGACTGATCTGTCCGATGCTGCATCCGGTATCCATTGACATTGCTCCCCACAACTTGATTCAGTTTAAGTATAATCTCAGATCTAGGCCGTAATCGGTTGTTAGATCGCTGTCATTGTTAGTGCTAGGTGCAACCGCCGGCGGTATTAACCCTCATGGAGGCTGTGTAGTGACTGCAAATTTGACGCTCGAAGAAGCGCTCCGCCAATGTCTCGATGATGACAACAAGATCTCTAAATACGAGGCCAGAGTCATTCATGAGCTGGTGGTCGCGGATGGACAGATTGATGCTACTGAAAAGGAGCTCATTCGCCAAGCTCTGGAGAGCAACAAGCTCGACGAGAAAGCAATGGAGATTCTTTCAGGTCTGCTGATGAGAGCCGAGATGAAGATGTAGCTCAGAGCTTAATTCAGGTCCAGAGCAACCGTTGTGACAGGCTCGGCCCGACTCCGAAATACTTGTCCAGCAACTCCGGTTTGGTTTCGGTCGAAAGAACGAATCCCGGGCTTACATATTTGTTCCAGGACTCTTGAAAGCTTTCGCGCCCCTTCTCTGAGCGGGCGATTATCTTCGGCAATGCGTGATAGCTTCCAATTCTCGGTTGGGCGGACCCCTTCAAATATGCCTTGAAGAATGCTTCTTCATCTGTTTGCCCCTTTTTCCTCGCCCGAGGATATGAGTACTCATACTTGGGGATCAAAAATGGTTGGTTGCTGATTGGAGCCAATAGCTCCTTGAAAGTGCGGGCAAATAACTTTGAATGTTCCGGCTCGACGTTGTCCAGGAATATTCGATAGGAGCCGTCGGCTCGCACCGACGCCTGCACGTCTTTGTTGTTGACCGTTCTGGGAAGCTGCTTGAGCTCCTTGAGTGTCGATAGCAGCGCGATACCGATATCGGTCAAAGATGACTCTTGCGTGTTTGGTCTACAAACCTCGGATTGAAGGCGTTGATAAAGACCCTTATGCTTTCGCCTGCCTAGTTCGACCGACACTGCCAATGGCAGTAGCGCTGCGAAGGCGGAAACTCCCCAGACCGTCAGCAAGTAAGCCAGCGCTGAAGATGCCAGGCATCCCAGTCCGGCATACTCCCACCAGATACCGTTCAAAGCAGACCTTAACTGCTTTGCGTGTGGCTTGTATTGCAAGTTGCGTCTAATGTAGGGCGGAGTTAGCGCTATCTTTCTCAGTCCGGCAACTTCGACGCAGCCTAATTCGCGGTTGCCGTAGGGCTGGCCGACCTTCCAGAGCTCGTAGATTTTTTCGCGGGCCAGCGCTCTTTCCATCATTTCGGAGTTGAACTCCTGTAAGGACGCGAACACTTCCGCTGGTGTCAATTCTGAAAAGGACGGATGAACGTGTCCGACGCCTGATTCGATCTGCCCATCGTCCGCGATGCCAAAGAAGCCGGTATGCTTGCGGGCGAATCGGTCGTAGTCATTGAGTCCCTTTTCGAGTGCCGGTGCGATGCAGACAACGTCCCAGTTGTTGGCTACCTTTCGGGCTCCGAGCGGGCAACCGGTGTTGATCCGAATCGACCGGCCGCGCAGCTGTTTAACCGAAACAGGAGAGGTCGTAGTTGTAAGGTCGATTAAAGTGTTTAGCGATTGGCTGTCCCAACCTTCGCCGAAAATTCCTCGTGTACCGACCAGGCATTTCACTATGCCTCGCTCAAAAAGCTCGGTGGCCATCCCCACATAGAGCCTGGTCTCCCAACTCGACGAGCCGGCGGTGATTTCGCTGTACGGTGCATCCGCGTCAGCGCGCACTAAGAGCTCGAAATCATAACCTTCGCGTTTGAGATAATCTTTGGCAGCTTGCACGAATTGGTCGGTCACTCGTCTGTCGACAACCAATAATGAACCGGTGACGAGTGCGGGGTTGACGTATTGACTGACATCTTTGCTGAGAAGCTCTCTCAGCACGGCTTTGGCTCCGCCTGACTCCTCGTTTAGAATGCCCTTCAATCCCTTGACGGTAGTTGCCGACATCTGCTCGAAATCCGTCACCACTACTGCTCGCAAGCGATCTTGCAAATGCTTGTACTCTAGTGCGAGGATCTTTGACACTGCCTGCGGCTTGCTCTTGCTGTAGGCCAGCACGCGGTCGACCGGTGAAGCTTGTCGTCTGATTCCTTGTTCGGTCAGCCCATATCCCAGCTTTCGCACCGCGTCCTTTGTGTCGGCGTATAGCTTATGATCCTCCACTCTCGGGCTGGTCTTAAGATAGTTGAGCGCGAAATCTTCCAGCAGGATAATCCAATCTTCTAAGAACGGCGCTTGTCTGAGCGAATCAGAAAGTTCTATCTGGTGCGGTAGTGGCAGTTTCATTTTCCAGAGAAAGCGGGTAACGGCAGCTGCGGCTTCCGGTTTTTTCTCCTGGAAATCGGCCCAATTGTCTTTCTCGAGAGCCTCGGTTCGCTTCAATATCCAGCAGGTAAGCGGCCCGTATTTAGGCTGCGGTTCGCCTTCGGTGCCGGTCGCCGGCTGTGGGCTGGCAGCAGCATCGCCGGCGGTATCATTGTCAGCAAGCGGTTTGGTAAGCGTCTCGATTAACTCGTGGAACTGCTCGTGCTGCCTCTCCAGAAAGTCCATCTCGCCGTCGGTCGGTTCGGTGAAGTAAACGAGATCTTGAAAAGGCGAGAGCCCGCCCTCACGCACCAGGGCCGGTGTTGGAACTTGATAGTCAATTTCGCCTACCAGCGAGAGATAGCGCGTTTCTTGAGAGGCGGTCTTACCTTCGGGTGGAGTGCCGGTCAGTCCTACTACCACGGGACTTTCCAGTCGCTTCAGCAGGTGGTGCATGACCGCGGCCCAATAGTCGGTCAAGTGGTGGCACTCGTCGAACAATACCAGTTGAAACTTCTGGCGTCTGAGTGCCTGCAAAAGGTCGAGCGCATTGCCGTGCAGGACGTCCTGAAGGTCCATTACTTCGGTTAACTTGCGACGCAACCTGCTGGTGTGGCGGGAGATCTCTTTCTGGCAGGCTTTGGGGTTGTTCTGCATCAACTCTAAAATGCGCAACTCGGCCTCGCCGGCGCTGACTGACATGCTCCTTACTATTTCGTCTACCCAGGATTGACGCGCGAGCTTTTCGAGGTATTCCTGTTCTCGACCGGGAGTGGACAGCACCTGGTAAGTGAGCAGTGTGATCGGTTTAAGCGGCCGATCTTCATGAGTGCCGATGAACTCGCTGGGGTCCAATCCTTCCATCCCGGGCGGCAGGAAGAGATCGAACTTTTGACCCCATTGAGACTGAATCGTGGTATTCGGGCAGAGAATCAAGCTGTTGCATTTCAGCTGGCTGATTATCTGCAGCCCCATGATAGTTTTGCCTGCTCCGGGCGGCGCCACTATATGCAGTTCACGTTCGCCTCTTTCGAGTTTGATATTGACAAGCTCCAGAATCTCCTTTTGGTACTTTCGCAAAGGATATCGAAAGGAAAGTTCGGCAAGAGGATTAGCTCTTGTCTGCTCCAGCTCTGCCACCATTTGGTCCTGCTTTCCAGGGATTCAACCCAGCGCGAGATAGCTATTGAAACATAGCTGATTGCGGCTGACTTGGCAATACGCCTGCTGCCCGCTGCCGGCTAGACGGAACTTGTTGGACAGAGTTGATTGATTGGGCAGGCAGCGCAATCTGGATTGCGCGCATAGCAACATCGGCGGCCATGCCAGATAATGGTGATCGACAACTTCGACCAGTCTTTGCCGGCAAAGAGCCTTTCAAGATCCAGCTCGATCTTGTGAGGGTCGGCATTCTTAGTCAGTCCTAGGCGTTTCGAAAGCCGCTGCACGTGAGTATCGACTGTCCAGCCCGGTATCTTGTGCACCACGCCGAGCACCACGTTGGCGGTCTTTCGACCAACGCCAGGCAGCTTGGTAAGCTCCGCCAGTGTCGCCGGCACCGTGCCGCCAAACTGAGTCACCAGAGCTTGCGCACAAGCCTGGATGTTAGCGGCTTTGGTGTTGAAAAAGCCGGTTGGTTTGATGATGCTCTTGATCTCATCGAGTGATGCCTCGGCCAGCTTTCTTGGAGTGGGAAACTTCGCGAACAACTTGGGAGTCACTTTATTTACGGTGACATCAGTGCATTGAGCCGACAAGATAACCGCAGTCAAGAGTTGAAAGTCGTTATCGAATGTCAATTCGCAATCCGCATCCGGATATGTTTGACAGAGAGTATCAAGCATCTCGGCTGCTTTCTCTTTGCCGACCAATTTGACTGCACTGACTGAACCTTTCGTGCCGGTCTTGGCATTGAGTGACTTTTCCGCCTTGCCTGTGTTGGATTTATTCCGCCTGGACTTTGCGGTTTTGCTTTTGCGGTTAGTTGCCGCCGACGGTTTGCCGTTCTTAGATTTAGCTGGCATGTACCATCCTCTCAGCGGTCAAGCGCGCGCCATACTGCACAGATTCGACCACCCAGCATTTGATCTGCTGCGCCCAGTCGTCATTAAGCGGTCGTACCTGTTGCAGGAACTGCTCGTGCAGTTGAGCTGCCATCTGGCGGTTCTCTGCTAATGCGAAGAGGGTTGGTCCCTTCCCGGTCAGATGCGCGCACCATGCGCCTGATTTAAGGAGCAGTTTTTGCAAGTCGGCCAAAAACGGATATGAATTGAATACAAGCGGTTCAAACGCGTTGCCCATGCTGTCGGAAGCAAATTCCAGATCTCCGGACAATAAAGCTTCCACCGTTCCTTCCAGGTTAGGGCGCTGTCGGATGCCGGTAAATTCGTCAAAGGCTCGATAAGCCCATGGAGTAGAAATTAGAAGTTGGTCGGGTTTGACTATCAAGAAGGCTAGGCTTGGAGACGGACGCACCGCGGTTAAATCATCGCCGCGGCCTTTACCTAAGCAAGTGCCGCCCTCCATGCAGAAAGGGACGTCGGCGCCGAGTTTGCCTGCCAGCGCAAGCAGCTCCTCTTTGCCGAAAGGATGTTCGAAATACCGATTGAGCGCAACCAATGTGGCTGCGGCATCGCTGCTTCCACCGGCCATTCCGGCGGCGATCGGAATGTTTTTTTCGACCGCAACTTTGATTGCGACAGTCGGGCTGCCCGGCAAAGATGACAAAAAATAACCGGCAGCTTTGGAGATCAAGTTTGATTCGCTGGTGGGAAAGTCAACACCGGCTTCCGGACCGGAGGCGATTACCTCGATGGTAGTAGCATTTGCCGAATCGAATTCGAAGCTGAGCTCATCTTCCAGAGCGACCGTCTGATAGAGAGTCTCAACTTCGTGATAGCCATTCGGCAGCGTACCGACTATATCGAAAGTCAAATTGAGCTTGGCTGGTGCCCGAGCGATTATCTCATGCATTAGCTGGGTGCGAATCCTTGCTAGTTAGCTCGTCGAGCGCATCGGTAAGAAGCGCGAATTGCTTAAGTGATAGTCTTTCTGCTCGAATTTGAGGATCGAGGTTGAGACATTTGAAGATTGAATTGAGCTCGTCTTGACTGAGCGACAAGAAGGATAGATTATTCTTGAGCATCTTTCGCCGCTGCCTGAAGCCGGCTTGAATCACTTGGCGCAAAAGGCGCAAATTTCGACAATCGACTGGTGGACTGAGGCGAGGAGTAAAGAGAACGACCGCCGACTCTACTTGTGGAACCGGATAAAAACTGGCTGCCGGTACCACTTCCAACAGCTCCGGTGTGCAATAGAACTGAGTCAATAGCGAAATCTGGCTGTAATCGCCTGATCCAGGCGAGGCGACAAATCTTCTGGCTACCTCCAATTGCACTGTCATCACTATCCGATCGAGTGAAGCAAACCAGGGTGAGGCGCAATCAATTTCGCCGAAGAGACGGGCGACAATCTTCGATGTAATTTGATAAGGCACGTTGCCGGCGACTTTTAGTTTGAGTCCCTGATTCAG
Organism: uncultured Candidatus Obscuribacterales bacterium; assembly: GCA_964607945.1. Lineage (GTDB taxonomy): Bacteria > Cyanobacteriota > Vampirovibrionia > Obscuribacterales > Obscuribacteraceae > JAGVKB01. The sequence continues at coordinate 2,742 of CAZSNX010000019.1, read as the reverse complement.
TTTCCCGGTCAGCGCCGTCAAGTCGAAGCGCAAAAAGTCGTCGTGAACCACAGTCAAGTTCTTGAATTTGCGGTCATTCAGCTCGCTGACAGCGCTTCTGTCGAGTTCGACTGCTGTGATTTTGGCGCCGGTGGCTGCCAGATATGTGGTGAGAAAACCGAGTCCAGGTCCTATTTCCAGCACCTCGTCGGCGGCGGTCAGGTTAAGCGCGGCGGCAATTCGCTCAAGCTGAGCCGGACAGACCAGGAAGTTTTGACCGAGATGCTTCTTGGTGTGAAATCGCTTGGCTTGTCGCTCCAGTTCAAGCTGGCTCGGAACGCTTCCGGATGAGCTGTTGGAGATTTGAGCCATTTCTGCCTGTGCGCCTTTACCTTACTTGGTATGTTCAAGAGATTTCGAGTCAATCTCAGCTGTGCTCTTGTCCCCATTCGTTTTGTTGGCGTTCTTGTCGCCATCGGATTTGGTGGCGGACTCGGCTGATTCGCCATGATCCGACTCGGCTGCATGACGAATCACCCTCAATTTTATGATGCGATGTTTGTCTGCTTCTTCGATTCTCAAAGTGTAGCCGTCCTTAGAAACCTCGTCTCCCGCCTGAGGCTCTCGCCCGAGCAGTCCGAATACATGCCCGCCTAACGTATTAAACTCTTCGTCTACTATTTGCAGTCCAAGCTCTTGATTGGCATCGTATAAAGATAGTTTGGCGTCGACCAAATGAGTGCCATCTTCTTGCGCTTCGATCATCACCTGGACTATCTCGTGTTCATCGGCTATTTCACCGACGAGCTCTTCGAGTAGATCTTCAATTGTCAGCAATCCTCTGGCGCTGCCGTACTCATCGATGACGATTGCCATATGAGTCTTTGTCTTCTTGAACTCCGTCAGCAGATCTCCGACAGGCTTGTTTTCGGGCACAATCAGAACTTTGCGCACCAGATCTCTAACGGTTAGATGCTCTTTATGCTCGATGTATGCGCGCAATCCGTCACGAATGTGAATGGCGCCGAAAATGCTGTCCATGCCCTCTTCATAAACTGGCAGGCGGGATAGTCCGTGTTTCAATGCCAGTTCAACGAACTCTTTGATAGTGCTGTTGGCGCTGATACACACCATGTCCGTGCGCGGCGTCATCACCTCGCTAACTTGAGTTTCGGAGAAATCGAAGACAGAGTGAAGCATCTCCTCCTCCTCTTCCTCAAGCACGCCTTCTTCGTGACTGGCCGATACGAGCATTTTGAGCTCTTCTTCCGTATGGACGAAGTGGTGGCTGGGTGGATCTTCGACGCTAATCGCTTTCAAGATCAATGTCGTTACTTTGTTCAGCATTACCAGGGCCGGTGAAGTCAACCAACACCAGGCTTCCATCGGCCAGATGATTACCATCATTACTGTTTCGGCTCGCTGGAACGTCCAGGTCTTTGGAATCAATTCGCCGAATATCGTCTGCAGAAAGGCTGTAATGGAAAAGGCCACGAAGTAGCAGGCAACATGCACAGCTGACGTGACCGCTTTGCTGTCAGGAATACCGGATTGGGACACGAGCCGAACCAGGTCGTCCGCAAAGGCGTTTTCTCCGATTGCACCCAGGGCCAGGGTGGCAAAAGTGATGCCAAGTTGGCAGGCCGAAATAAATCTGTCCGGTTGGCTCAGGTGTTGCTGGACCAGGACTGCCGTTTTGCTTCCTTCTTCCGCCAGCTGGTCGATTCGAGTACGCCTAATGCGTGCCAGAGCCATCTCCGACGCCACAAAGAAGGCGTTGAAGAAAATTAGGATCGGAAGCATCAAGAACTCGATTATGTTCGTTAAAGCGGTGCACCTTTCGGCGCCGCTCTCCTAAGTCTGGAAGGGATTACAGGAGGCTACGAAAAAACGGCCCGCGGGCTAGCGCCTGAGCCGTGTTGAGAGTTTCGAGAAAAAAAAAGAAAGGAATACGAGACCGCCGCCATTGAGGAGGGTCATCAGAACTTGACAATTCGCTTGTACTCTGAGGATCGTCCATACACAAGATCGTCTGACTGAGTAGCCAGACACCATGAATGTGATTTTATCACAGCAGCCAGACTCAACCAGCCGGGTTATACGTAGTTATCAAGATATAATTCCAGGCTGCTTGGTAACTTAAACCGGGCGTGCGATAATTTGCCGGTCGCAACTGGTGATGGCTGGAGGCTCTGACTTGGCTAGGCGGCTCCACGAAAATGGTTTGCTAACTATAGCCATTTTCAGCTTATTTACTGCATCAACATTGTCCGTCTCAGCAGGCGAGCGAAGTAAAGCTTCTGATAACGCTTTGGCTGAAAGCGGCAAGCAGATTGCCAGCGTGCTAGGTCTGAGTCGGCCGGCAAGTGCTGCCGGCGCCCAAGGGTCATCCAAAAAGGCCGTTGCGACAGCCAAGGCTGGAGCCGATCAAGCCATTCATTCGTTGATTGATGGAAAGTCCTTGGCAGGGGCTGGAAAGTTGATTCCTCCCTCCGTGCAGGAGGCGGCAGACCTTGGCTGCGATACAGCCCGCAAACTGATGCGAAGAGCCGCCATAAATCTGAGTCAATGCGGGCAATGGCTCGTAAGCTTGGAGCAGCAACTTAACTCCGCGCCGGTGATTACTCCGGCCGGACCGCCCTACATAACCCGGTCTTCCAGGCATTTGAGACTAATGCCGGATGGACGAATCAAGACCGTTGTAGCCAATTGACAGCGGTCGGTCGCGCTTAGTCGTTGGCAGTCCACACCTGAGCCGCAATT
>CAZSNX010000018.1:0-21028 GCA_964607945.1 uncultured Candidatus Obscuribacterales bacterium | reverse complement strand
AGGGTACCAATCTGGCAGCGCTTCTAAACCCGGCGACAGCCTGATAAAGCAACAAGCAGGTGAACTGAAGCCTAATAAGCTCGCACAGCCAGAGAACTGCTGGTTTCAAGCCAGCTCTCAATCAGCGAAATGCGGGTGGCCAGCTGGTTGGCCATCTGGTCAACTGCCTCCAGCACGAATTCGAGCCGCTCCGCCGGTGGCATAGCTGGCACTCGCACCACCTTGACTCCGCGACCGGCATAGCATTGCTCGATCACCTTACTGATCTTGTGGGTGAATTCAAGATTTTCTCTGCGCACTTCGGTTGTATCGAAAAACGGCAGCTCTTCAATCAGCAATGCGAGTGAATATCTGGTCGCATCAAAGGTTGAAAATGCCTTGGGTATCTCCAGCTGATCGTAAATGTAATAAGCCTCTCCGTCGAAAAGCCCGCGATCCAGAAAAACCGGACCAGGCAGTTCGCCCACCGATGCCTCAGCTGCCAGTTGGCGCCTGAGCACTTCTTCCTGAAAGGAAGACCGGTCTATCCACGGCAAAAACTCACCTTCTTTGATGATTTGAGTCGCCTGTTCGTGCACCACCGGATACCCCCGTGATGCAAGCATGGAAACGATTGTCGTCTTGCCGACTGATGGACCGCCTGTGATTACAATTCGCATGATTAAACTGAAGCTGGCTAACTCAACAAATCTAAGGAATTTGCGAGTCGCGCGCAAGTCCAGTGTCTGGGATAAACCCCCATCACCGGCGAAATTCTTTTTAAGGCGTTCAGTGTTGCGCCAGGCTGCTGATGCGATGTTGTTCCATCAGTTCACGAATCTTCGGCAAAGCTTCTCGAGCCATCTGCTCTCCTTGAGCGATTGCACGGTCTGCTGAACGGACGTCCGTGGAAAGCAAGGACATCCCGGAAACATCAGGATGTATGACGATGTCCGCTGCTTTGAGCCTCTCTTTATCCATACTATCGAGCACCATGCTCAAAGATCTGTTCGGCACGCTGGCGAACTCCTTGAACTTCTTTTTCGGCAATGGCTTCATCTCCTCGTCTACATCCACTGCGATTATGATGTCCGCATTGGTATCGCGCGCTTCCAGAGTCGGTATGTTAGCCAGTACGCCGCCGTCAACCAGCAATTTTTCGTCCATTACCACCGGACGCCTGAGGAAGGGTATGGCTGAGCTTGCTTGAATCGCCCGACCGAAGTCGCCTTTCTTTATAACAGCCGGTTTGCCTTCAATCAGATCCGCTGCAACCGCCCAGAAAGGAATCTTGAGATTCTCGACCAGGCGGCTGTCTTCCGGCACCGATCGATTGATGAATTTTGCGAACCGGTTGCCCCTGTACAGCCCGTCATACGGGTGAATGCCGCAGGCATGAACGAGCAAGAAGAATGGTTCGACTGCCACCCTCACCGGTATCGGCACCGTGTCGAAGGCATGCATCAGTGTTTTGTTGTGCAGCATCAAGGAGATTTTGTCAGTCGATAAGCCGGCTGCATAGAGACCGCCGACGATCGCTCCCATGCTGGTGCCGACGATATGAGCAATCGGTACTTTCTCCTGCTCCAGAACTCTCAAAACTCCGATGTGGGCCGCACCGCGTGCGCCGCCTCCGCCGCCCAGGGCCAGCGCTATCCTGGGCTGTCCGCCTTTAGAACTGGTGTCTTCCGCCAGCGCGCCGGTCTGTCCCAGTAAGAGCGCTACCAGGAGAATTAAACCCAACTTTCTCATTTCGCTGCCTTTGCCTTCAGCGCCTGCGCCTTGTCGAGCTCCTCGCGCCCACCCTTTGCATCATCGCTCTTGCCTAACGCAATACCGAGACTTTCATGCGCATCGGCATAGGTGTCATCAATTTGAATGGCCTGGCGATATTTCTCGATCGCTCCTTTCAGGTCCCCGTTTTTCTCCAGCACCATTCCAAGACCGCGTACCGGCTGAGCTGCCTTCGGTGCATAGATTAGGGCCGTATCGAATTCCGACTTGGCTTCGGCGGCATCGCCGGCCTTCACCAGCGCTTCGCCAAGCGCAGTATGGGCTTCCGGCGAATTGAGTTGAAGCTTCACTGCTTCACGAAATTCAGCCACCGCTGCTTTTGCATCATTCTTGCGCAGCAATGCTTGTGCCAACAACATATGCGAATGCGAGGTCGGAGAGTCCTTGATCAATTCTTGGTACTCGCGAATTGCGCCATCGATGTCTCCTTCACCTTCAAGACGCTTTGCCATGTCTTCGTGAAGCTCTTTACTGCAGCTCGAGAGGAGTCCTGTCAGTGCGATCAAAGTGGCAATTATTGAAATGCTCCTCATCTTTCCCCCATCTCTAAATGTGGTTGGACCTTGCACGAAATCGTAGCATTCGAGACACATACAGAAGGCTTCCTGTTTGGCCAGTCTGAAGCGAAATTCACTTTGGCAATAATTAGATAAACATTTGGCAAGACCTAGTTAAGGACCTGTCAAACAATCACCGGTATAACATCATCTGTCGGCCTCTCTCAATGGAGGAGCCTGACTGTGAAGACATTTCAAGTCATGTAATCAAGGTAAATACTGTCTTTGCCAGTAAGAAAACGCTGTTGTCATCCTCGTGCTATAAAGTTACTTGTTCCGGCGCGGTGTTGTTAATGCTGTCCGGTAGGAAAGTCAGGGGGTAGCTCATTTGGAAACTGCAATGTCGCCGGCGCTAATGACGGCTCTAACGTTTGTGGGTTGGTTGGCCTTCTTTTACTGTTATCACGGCCTGGGAATTACCCTTGGCTATCATCGCCTGCTAACACATAAGTCGTTGCAAGTTCCTCGTTGGCTCATGTATGCGATTGTTTCCGGCGGATATCTCTGCTTGATGAATGGTCCGATTGTCTGGGTTGGCGTGCACCGTCTCCACCACCAGAAGTCAGACCAACCCGGAGATCCCCATTCCCCCACGGAAGGCTTCGCTCATGCCCTGGTTGGCTGGATGTCCAAGATGGACGGAGTACAGTCGACTGAAGAGCTGCAGAATCAGTGCCGCGATCTTATGAAAGACCCGATCTTCCGTATGCTCGGTGTTGAGCACGAAACAAAACCGGCGATGATCTGCTTGGCTATCTGCATCATCTGGCGGATCGGCTTGACTTTGCTTTTCGGATGGCCGTGCTTGATTGCCAATCTGATTGCCACTTTCGTAGTTTTCTGGAGCCCGCAACTGGTTAATACCGTCTGTCATATGCCGAGTGAGGGCTATCGCACTTTCGAAACCAAGGATCAAAGCCGCAACGTGTGGTGGGTTGGCTTGCTGGCTCTGGGCGAAGGCTGGCACAATAATCATCACGCCATGCCGACCTCGGCCCGTCATGGCATGGAATGGTGGGAATTCGATTTGACCTGGTGTTTCACCGTTCTGTTTGAAAAGCTTGGATTGGCCAAGAACGTCATTAGACCGAGTGAAAAGCAGCTGGAAGGCAAAAAGAGCGAGCCGGTGTCGGTTTAACCCAGGAGCGAGGTCGAAGCGGAACAGCTTCAGGAGCAACGCTAATCCTTTCTTCTGTTCTCTTCTCTGTCCGCTCTGTCGTTTCATCAACTTTGGTGAAAACAATCCGATTTCAACCAATGCTTGAAAGCATTCAGTAGCATGCGTCTTGAGTTGCCAGCGCGGATTCCAATCTTCATCTTTTTTGGTTAATCGACATAAGGGCGATTCGGGCAGATCTATTTCAGCTCCTTAAGGAGCCAGCAAAAATTTGGTGCGTCGCAGTGAGTTCTCCGGCACGCTCCGAGGCTTGTTACAAAGTCAGCGCTCTCAGGTTTGGGGCGCTGACAGCTGTTTTGATGGTTATGGCAACTAAGATTGACTCTTGGTTTTCCAGACCGGGTCTTGGAAGTTCTCATTGGTTGGTTCGAACCAGCGAGTCATGGTCATCTTTTGTTGAGTGTAGAACTGAATCGCTTCCTTACCCTGGATATGCAGATCTCCATAGAAGGAATTGTTCCAGCCGGTAAATGGGAACCAGGCCATTGATGCCGGAACACCTACATTGACTCCGATCATGCCGGCATTGAAGTTGCGTTTGAACTCCCGGGCCGTTCTGCCGCTGCTGGTGAAGATTACGGCCCCGTTGCCAAAGGGGCAGTCTCTGCCGAGTTGAATCGCTTCCTCGACGGTCTTGACGCGCACCACCGACAATACTGGTCCGAAAATCTCTTCTTTGACGATCGACATTGCCGGTTCAGCGCGGTCGAAAATCGTCGGCCCGAGGAAATACCCTTTGGGAGCGTCCGAGACGTTCACCTTGCGACCGTCGAGCACCAGTTCGGCTCCTTCACTTTCGCCCTTGTCGATCAGCCCTTTCACGCGTTGAAGGTGATCGGCGGTGATGAGCGGACCCATGTCCGGGTTCTGCTCGATATCGGTCCGACCTACTTTCATTCGTCCAGCACTCTCTACCAGCGCTGGCACCAGCATATCGCCAGCTTCGCCGACCGGCACAGCCAGGCTGCCGGCCATACAGCGTTCGCCTGCGCAACCGAATGCGGATGCTTGCAACGCTTGGACCGTCTGCTTCATATCGGCATCAGGCATGATTATGATGTGATTCTTTGCGCCGCCGGCCGATTGCACTCGCTTACCGTTGGCCGTGCCCTTCTCGTATATGTATCGAGCGATTGGAGTAGAGCCGACAAACGAGACTGCTTTGACCAGCGGGTGTGTGAGCAAAGCGTCGACGCTCTCCTTGCCGCCATGAACGACGTTTAGAACGCCCTTGGGAAGACCGGCTTCCATCAGCAACTCGGCGATCAAGATGCTGGAAAGCGGGACCTTCTCGGAAGGCTTGAGCACGAACGTGTTGCCGCAAGTAATGGCGATCGGGTACATCCACAGAGGCACCATCGCCGGGAAATTGAAAGGAGTAATTCCGGCGCACACTCCTAGCGGATGGCGAATGGTTTCGCAGTCTACATTGCGAGCGATGTTCTCAATCGATTCACCCACTATCAAGCTGGGAATGCCGCAAGCAAATTCCACTACCTCAATGCCGCGCATAACGGAGGCTCTAGCTTCGGGCAATGTCTTACCGTGCTCGCGGCAAACGGTGCGAGCAATCTCTTCGTAATGCGACTCTAGTGCATTCTTGAACTTGAACATGATTTTTGCGCGCTCGACAACCGGAGTGTCTCGCCATTCTAGAAATGCGTTCTGCGCTGCCTGCACTGCGGCGTCGACATCAGCTCCACCGCACATCGGCACTCGCGCAATGATGTCGCCGGTAGAAGGATTGGTGATGTTTCCGAATTCGGTTGCCTTTGCCTCAATCCACTCTCCACCGACTAACAGCTTGCAAGTGGTCGCTACTTTGCTTTGCGTCACGGGCATTACCTGTTCCTCCGTAGAATGTCGCAATGCGAGCATTCCCTTATACATAACTGTGATGGCATCAGGATATCGCCTGTAGTACTGGTTGACAACTGCCGGGCGCTTTGAGATGCTCAGCCGGTGTATATATCTTTTTAAGAAATCGTGTAGACCTGTTAGTATCGTCGCCGGGCAAACTTTCAAGAGGGCGAAGCGATGCTGGCGCTGGACAAGGAAGAACGTGACCTACTCTGGTTGCGCGTGGTCGAAGCGATCGAGCGATACCAAAAGAACGTGGATAGCTATCCGGTTGCTCCGCAGTATCGGCTGGAGGATGTAAGAAGGACGGTCGAAGCGCTCGACTTCAATCAGCCTCTCAGTGCCATCGACGCGGTTGATTTCGCCGTGGCGCATTTGACTGATTGTCAGGTGCACACTCCGCATGCGCAATACTTCGGCTTGTTCAACCCTGCTCCCACTACGATGGGTATCGCTGCCGACGCTCTGGTGGCGGCTTTCAATCCTCAATTGGCAGCTGGCTCTCACAGCCCCTTTGCAGTGGAGGTGGAGCGGCATCTCGTGAAATCATTCGGCGAGCGGTTCGGTTATTCTCGCTTACGTGCCGACGGTACATTCACATCCGGCGGTCAGGAGGCCAATGCAACTGCCTTGATCGCGGCGTTGAATCATCACTTCCCGCAACTGCGCCTGAAGGGACTGAATTCACTTGCCGGCCAGCCGGTGTTTTATGTGTCGGCGGAAGCGCATCATTCTTTCCTAAAGGCGGCCATCTGCGCCGGGCTTGGTGCTAACGCCGTGCGCACGATTGCGGTAGATGACTGTTTTGCCATGGAGACTGGCTTGCTTGCCCGGCAGATCAAAGAGGACAAAGAGCGGGGCTTGCATCCCTTTATGATTGTTGCCACTGCCGGCAGTACCAGCACCGGTGCGATCGATCCGCTTTCTGAAATACTGGAGATTGCCGAGCGCAACCATCTGTGGTTGCATGTCGATGCCGCCTGGGGCGGTGCCTGTGTTCTGTTGCCGGAGCTGAAGGGGCTGCTGGAAAGCTGCCGGGATGCTGACTCTATCACTTTCGATTGTCACAAATGGTTGTCTGTCCCGATGGCAGCTGGAATGTTCCTCACTAAGCATCCGGACGTCCTTGACAGAACCTTCCGAGTCTCTACCGCTTACATGCCGGTGGATGACGAAGATGATCTTATGGTCGATCCGTTTGCTCGTTCATTGCAGTGGTCGAGGCGTTTTACTGGTCTCAAAGTGCTGCTTTCACTGGCGGTGGCCGGCTGGCAGGGATATGCTCAAGCGATCAGGCATCAAGTCGAAGTCGGCTCCCGGCTGCGCGTCGCGCTAGCGGAGGCGCAATGGAAAACGGTTAACGACACGCCCTTGCCGGTAGTTTGTTTTACTGACGACAGCCGCTCTGATGGCAGCACGTCCGAATATCTGGAGCGCATCTGCGCCGAAGTGGTGGCATCGGGGCAAGCTTGGATTTCTACTACAAAGGTCGGAGCGGCTCAGACTGTCTTGCGGGCTTGCATAACCAATTACCGGACAGGCAGCCTGCACATCGATAAGCTAATTCAAGCGCTGGCTTCGGCCCGCCGGCGTGTTGGCGCGACGGCGGTTTGATTTACCAGCCGCCGCCGTTGGCGTTGGCGGCGGCCCGGTCGGCGGCGTATTGAGCACGATTGGCGGCGTCGCGCGCTTTGGCGGCTTGATCTTGCGCGGCTCCAGTCGCCCCTGATGCTGCCGAAGTCGCCGAGTCTGCTGCTCCGCGGGCGGCGTTGGCATGATTTTGTGCCTCTGCCGCGGCTGATTGTCTGGCATACTTGTCCGAGCCGTAGCTGGCGCGGGCGGCAGCGCTTTCTGCCTGGGCGGCTTGATCGAGCGCCGTTTGCATATAACTGCTGGCATTGCCATAGGCTTCTTGATTGCGGGCATAATCGCCGCTGCTGCCACCGCCTCCGCTGCCGCCACCGCCGCCGAACATGATTCGAAACACGTCCTGCGGCGTGAGCTTGCCGAAGGGTTGTTGCATCGTTCTTGGGCGGTTGAGCGGTGTGCCTTGAATGCGCGGTCGATCTGCAGCTCTTTGCCAGCCGGAGTTGCTTGTCCTTGAAGATTGCGAACTCGGCCACGATTGCATTGAATTACCCTGCGGCGCGGCAGCGGTCTGCCCCCAAGACGAATCAGTGTTGTTCAGCCATTGATCTATTTCTGCCGCCGATGGGTCGCATTTTCCTGGAAGCGCTGAAAGTGTGCCGGCAAAAGCGATAAGCCCTGCGGCGCAAGTGATAATTGCTGTTCGATCATGCATATTCTGCTATATTCTGCTGCCGGCTTTTGATTGTCAAGCGCGTGTGAGTCTATCAATCAAGTCTATTTTTGCTGCTTCCCATTCGCAATCTTGGACCAATTTGAGCCAAGCGATTGAGCTCGTCGGCCGAAGTAAGCTCTGGGGCTACTTCCAGACCCAGCCACAGGTTAACGTCGCGACCGCATTGTTCGGCTTGCTTGATTAGCCAGGCATCGAGCCGCTTCTTATTGGCCTCGCAGCGCAGTTTGCGAATGCCGGCCATCAGTCTGCCATCGGTGAAAGTACGAATCTTTTGCGAATCGGAGGAGTTGCTGCGTCCGTGTTGGCAGTGCAAGACGGCGGCGATATTGCCGAATGGAATCGGCCCGAGCACCGCTGCCGACAATACCGGCTGCCTGCCTGTCCCAGCCCGGTGAGTTTCCTTGAGAAAGTCCACTTGAATCCAATAGCGAGCGTTGAATCGTACTTTCAGAACTACCGGTTCACAACTAAGTGAATTGGAAGCCCCCTGTCTAATGTCTCTAAGGCAAGCATTGCGGGCATAGCCGAAGGCATCATCCGGGTCGCTCGAAAAAAAACTGTAGCCACTGCGCCCGGGAAGGATGGAGCCGGAGCGGTTTATCTCCCAGCGGCGATAACAGTTGGTACCGTGATAGAGGAAGACTTCTTGCTCTTGCGAGCTGCATTCGGTTAGTGCCGATCGACAGATCATATCGGCAAGCGCAGGTGGCGGCTGATGCTCGGGAAACTTGTCCGTCGTCTCGTCCTCTGTTGAGCACTTGGGCCCGCTGTTTGTCTTTAAGCTGCCTGAACTTACTATGCCCGCAGCCGCTGCATCTGAAACTGGTTGGTTGATCGGCTTTCTCGCTGAAACCCTCACATGGAGAGCGTTTTACTGGTAAGACTTGCAGTGGAATTGTGTCGGTTGTGATACAAATTTGTCGAATTTTGTCCAAAATCTCTTCCTTATGTATATATTCGAGAGCGGCTGGACAGCGGATGATTAAACGCGAGGTTCCAGTCCATGGCCGAGAAACCCCACCGCGCCGATATTGAGGCGAAGATTAATGCAATTCGAGAAGAGATAAAGCAACGCTTCCTTTCGGAAGTGTCTAAGCTCAGGTGTTCGCTCTTCTCTCGCATGAACGAAAGCTCCCGGGACGTCACTACAAACGATCAGAGCTTTCGCGCCACGGCGGTAAGCGACGCCAGCGGCTATGGCGATCCCGAGACTCTGGCCGACCGGGAATTGCAAGCAAGGCAAGCCAAACTCAAGGAGATTGAGGCAGCTAAGCGAGTCGCCGACAGTACTGTCGGGCTATTGCAACAAGAGCTGAACATCCTGGAGCGGATTATGGTTAACGTAATGGAGCAGTCGCTATTCGAAGGAAATTTGAAAGCGTTGCTGTTGGGATTGAACGGCATCGACGATAAGACTGTCATCGCGAAGACAGTCAGCGACAATGTTTGCGAACTCAGACCGCAAACCGACGCCCTGCCGAAGGTAGATTTCAACGCTAATCTCGGCGCCAGTGTTTCGGACATTAACAGTGCGCTGAAAAAACGGATAGTTCCGGGCAACTAGTTATTCCAGGTACTTTTCTTGCGTAGACTTGATTGCCTGTGAGGCGTCTTGAATCGCTTTGCGGATCAAGTTGACCGCGTCATCTGCCGCCTCGGAGACCGATCGGGCGTACTTCTCTTTCGACTTGCTCAATTTTGCTTGAGCATTTTGACCGCTCTGTTCCAACTTCTCACATTGTTGATCGAATAGCGCATGAAGTTCTTTGAGCGCGTCCTCTTTGAGTTGCAGCACATTTTTTGCATCCACATCTTTTTCGGCGGCGACTTGAGGATCCGTACCGGCACCTTATGCTTCGACAAGTATGCGGCAGGCTCCGTCGTTACCGGCAATTTCTGATTCTGCATTTCCAAAAATCGATTGCACGCGTTCGACTGCGTTTTCCACAAAGTCGCCGGTATCTTTGTAGGTTTTGGACATTCTGTCCTTTTGTTCGGTGCCTTGTCCTTCCATCTGCTGCAGTGCTTTACTTAAGAGCTGGTGGAGCTGCTGGCGCAACTCGACCATCCCTTGATCGAGACTCTCCAGATGCTGGCGACCTTGAGTCGATGATTCACCGGCTAATTGCTTCTCGAGCTCGACTCTGGCATTGCGCAGACTCTCTCGATACTCTCGTAGTTTGGGAATCAAGACTGAGCTACTCAGCCGGTTCATTGTCTGAGACAGCTTCAACTCATACATAGTGACGAATTGCCTGAGGCCGATCTCGTGTTCGTTCTTGTTCGATTTGATTTTGTCAAATGCTCTTTCACAAAGTCCATCAAGATCTTCTCTCAAAGAATTGACGTGCCTTTCCAGGGCTTGAGCGGTGCTGTCTCCTTCGTAAGAAAGACGGTCTTTCAGGCGCTCGAATCTTGATTTCAATTTGTCATTAAAGTCTTGATTGGTGCGGTCGAGCTCATCACAGATGGAGTCGACCAGTCTGCTCAGCTCAGCTGTCTTGTTGCCGACCGTATCACCTAATTTTTGTCTGATCGTGCTTGCCAGCTTATCGGATGATCCCTTGAAGTCGGTAAGCGAGTTCATCAGTGAGTCGAGCGATTCCTTTTGAGTTTCGTCGAGCGTTTTCTGTCCCGTCTCCAGCAATTGCTTGATGGCATATCGCCCGTTGGCGGCGGCATCTGATACTTTGAGCCGGGAGTCTTCCGCCAGCTCCTCCAACTCCTTGATGATCTCCTGTAGCGAGCTGTTAACTGTTGATTCGGACTTCTGCTCTGCGGAAGCGGCCTTTTCGATTAGCTTGCGCACTTCTCCTTCAAGCCCGGCATGAATCTGATCCACTTGCGAGGTGAGATTGCTGGTGGCTTTGTTGACTTGCTGCTCGAGGCGGGAAACAAGCGATTCCATGCCCGCCCCTACGCCCGGCTGGCTCTTGGTTATGCGATTATCTCTTGCGGCTCGCGGGAATTCCGTCGGTGCCGGGGCTTCTTGTAAAGTGGTTTTGACCTTTTGTCGTGGTTCTTCCTCCTCGTCGTCATCTTCGTCTTCAAGGTCGTCTTCCAGTTCTTCGTCTTCTTCCTCGTCGCCGTCTTCTTCTTTTTCGAAAAGGTCGATTTTCGGCTTTTCGAACGGAGTTGTCGGTTTGGCCGAGAGGTCCAATTTCTGCCAGGGAGATGGTGTCGGTTCCGCTGGGGGCGGGTCACCGAGACGCGCTGCCGGTCCGGAAGCAGCTGGGCGATTCAAAGGAGGCGGAGCTTTGATTTCGAGCGTCGGTCGCCTGGGTGGAGCTTCGTCGTTGGTGTCGGACGGAGCTGACGCAGGCTGGCTAGGCGATTTGATTTTAGGGGGCAACGGCGGCGGCGGTGCCACGGACTCAGTGGGCTCGTCTGTTTTAGATTTGGAGAATTCACTCGTTTCAGCTGTGGCAGCTGGCGGTGGTGGAGTCGTAATCACTCTTGGTCGGTCGTCAACCAGCGGCTCGGGAACCTCGCTGGTTGCCTTCCGCGGTGGCGGTGGTGGCATCTCCGGCAGGGTAAACTTGATTTCGGAGTCGGAGAAACGTGCTTCATCCGTGCGTGCAGGTGGCTCAGGCTCTAGGAAGGATAAGTCTGGACCGGAACCTGGTGGCTCGGGCTCAGGGCTAAACTCGGCAGCCTGCTCGGCAGCGCTGAATGTATCCTCCTCTTCCGGCAATGACCAGTCTATCGCCGGTGGCTTGGAGCTGTAAGCCTGCGATGGCGTGGTGGGACTTTGACTTTCAGCCGCTTCTTGAGAGTCCGAGAAGATCCCACCCAGACCCAGCAGTGTCTGCAAGTCGTCTTTCAACTTCTCACGCCGTACCTTTTGCGCATCGGAGTTCGCTCCCGGTACGAGCTGGCTTAGCCCCTTAAAGGAGGATGGCTGAGCGGTCGATTCTCTGGACGGGCCTGACAACCATTCGTCGTTCGCTATCTCTTTGGCGAAATCATCGTCGCCAGCTGCTGCTTGCGATTCGGTCGCAAAGGGCACCGCGTCGTTCTCGGCTTTGGCGACCGTTTCGTCTGCTTGGGAGCTGGTCGTATTTCCAGCTGCCGGGACTGCTCGAAACTTGGAGCGCACGTCTTGCATCGGGCAGTCTGCCGGCGTGTCGCCGGCATCGAAAACCAGCTGGCAAAACAGCCCGAGGTCCAGCACTTGCTTGCGCGCCGGTGCTTCCAATTTGAGTCCCAATGCCGTCAAGAGAGTAATCGAGGGATCGTTTAATCCGGTGCCTTCCGTATTTCGCTCGCGGCGAGAACCACCGCGGGCGAAGCCATAGCCTAATTGTTCGATCTCTTGAACCTGTGTCTCCGAGAGGTGAATGGCTGGCTCCAGGATTAAGTACGAGAAATCGCGGTCGATCAATTTGGCATCTTGCGATTTGCTCAGCATGAGCTTTTCGAGAAAGATCAACTCGTATGTTTCTGCTGTGATGCGAATTACGATCGGGCGTTCATTGTCTTTTCCAATCACCACGCTCGCTTCTGAAACCTTGTATGCTTCGGCTTGTTCGTTGCGGTCGGCAGAAGCGGTCAGCGGCGTTACCGGCTCCAAACAAACAACGATTGTGCCCACCTCCAATCCGAGGCTCTCGGCTGCTGCCCAATCGGCCGGAGAGATCGGCACGGTATGCAAGTAGCCGCGCAGAAACTGGGCGATCGTCCTTCTTGGAAGATTGTGGTGGGAAAGCAAAGAGCTCATCAGTCACCGCCTGCGTTGTCTTGATTTGGTGTTGCAGAACCTTTTTTCTTCTTTGATTTCTTCGGGGCCGGATTGTGCGTGTCTAGCTCCGGAGCGCTGCCACTGGCGACTTTTACGACTTCCTCCAAAGCGAGATCCTGCTGCCTCTTAATCCGTAGAAGCAGGTCTGAAAGTTTGGTTTGAATCTGATCTTTCGCTCGGTCGGAAAGTGTTTTAAACTGCCCTTCGCAATCGGACTGAGCAGTTGAAATTGCACTTTCGGCTTCCGAGCAGATGTTGTTTAGATCTTGGGCTGACTTGGCGATCAATTTCTTTAAGCGTTGCTCGAAGGAGGAGTGCAGTTCGGCAAGCTCCTTCTTGATGCCGTCTATCAATACGCGCGCCTTCTCTTCCAGATCTCGCTTCAATCCTAGGCTGATTTCACGACGCTTGCCGCATTCATCCTCGACCGAGTCAATCGCTGTGTTGACTCTGCCTTTCAAGTCGATGGCGGTTTGTCTCAAGCGTTGATACGAAATCTCGCAGGCCGATTCCAGCTCGCCGGTCAATTCTTTCAGCAGTTTCGCAAGGTCTTCCGATGAATGCTTTTGTGCTGATTTCAATTCGCTCATGAGGTCTTCGAGTTTGCCGTTGCTCCTGTCTTTCAATTCGAACGAAACATGCTCGAAGTGTTCGTGAATTTTTTGTTGCAGCTCGACGGCTTGCTTGTCTACGTCGCTTACCAGCTCCGCGATCAGGTTTTCCAGGTCGCCATCGCCGCTGGTGAATTGTTCTTCCAGTGTCTTGCTGTGAGTATCGAAAGATTGCGAGAGCTTTTCCGTCCAAGCTGATGTGTGAGTGTCGATCGTATTGACGCTCTGCAGAAACGCTTTTGAGATTCTGACTGTAATCTGCTTCTCTTCTCCGCGGGTCTCAAGTAGACCATGATCCAGTTTCTGTTGGAAAGTATTCAGCAGGAAAGTATTCTGCACTTTCAGCGTCTTCGCTGACGAGTAGTCTTGAATGTGGAGTTCGGCTGAAGCGTTGTCGAATTCCCGCTCGCAGAGGTTGGCAACGTCTTCCGAGACGACATTGAGCCTGGCATCGTGTTGCTGCTTCATTTCCAAGATCGAGTCGTGCAGTTTCTTGGATAAAGCTGAAATGTTGTCTTTTAAGACCGCCAGGCGATTTTCCGTTTCAAGCGATTCGGCATCAATCACTTGTTGAATCTGATGCATTGTTTTTGTAAGCGTTGCTTGAACGTCTGACTCGCACTCTTTGGAGCGTTGCTGAAGCTGGTTGGTGGATTCGTCACCGAGCGTTTTGCTGGATTCCAGGCTGGCATCGACGCTCTTGCCCATGACGGAGCGCTGGGAGCGGTCCATCTCGGCAAGCCTCTTGGCTCCGGCGTCGTAAATGTCTTGAAGTTTTTTTCCCGCTACACTCATCTGTTCTATCCGCCTGATGCCATTACCTGTAGTACTATTCGCTGTCCAGTGAAAGCAATGAGCTCCGATATGCCATCACGAAAACGGCAGCTGCCTTGCCGGCTTCCTCCAACTCGTCTGCTTGAGTCGATAGATCGCTCAGCTCATGTTGAAAACTTCGAGTTATCTTGTCCAGCTCAGACTTCATCGCGTGAACTTGCTTTTCCAGGCTTTCAGTCGCCGAAGACTTGATTGTGTCGACTCGGTCGTCCAGCGAGCGGCTGGCCCGGACATACTCAGTCTCGAGCTGTTCGGTCAGCTTGCGGACAGCTCTCAATATCTCAGATCCTTGCGCCGTCAAATTGTTGCGCAGTTTTTCTTGCAATTCTTCGGCAGTGCGCTGCTCCATCGAAGAGGTGCGGCCGGAGCGACAGGAGGTCTCAGAAATAGAGGCTTCGAGCCGAGAGAAGATCGATTCGAGCCGCCTTCGATAGTCTTGTTCGAGCCGGTTGAGAGAATTGTGCAGCACTTTGTGCGATGCTTGGATCTTTTCGTGAGCGTCGCGGGATATTCCGCTGATTTCGCCTTTCGCTTCGTTCGCTTTGTACTCCAGGCGCGAGCTGTTGGTGTGCTCGGCATCCTGTTGTTGCCGTTTGAGCGAGGACGAGAAGGACTCGTAAATCTCCTGCACTTCATCTCGCCATTGTTGCGTCGTGGATTCAGCCTCATTGCGGTTGGAGGAAATCGCCTTAACAACTGCCGAGCTGCCTTCCTCGAACTTTTCCTTGAGATCCGAGATGTTCTGCGTTGAGAGATCTGTCAATTCGGTAATGGTTGTTTCGACCTTGCCTTTGAAATTGCCGATGTGTTTGTCGACTTGCAAGTAAAGGTCTTCTTTCCAGCGTGATACCAGTTCTTGCAGCTTGGTTTCGAATTCCTGGGCTTTGGCCGCGAGCGCATCCTCATTTCTAACGCCGGTTTGATCGATTCGTTCTTTGCCAGTGTCTGATATAGTTCTGAACTCGTTGGCCGCGCTGTGTGATATCTCGGGAATCTCTTGTTCTGGTGCTTGCAATGTGCCTTGCAGTGCAGCAAGTTGATCCTCGACCAGTCTGGAAATCTTCTGTTCCAATTGCTGTGCATGCGCGTGCAGAGATTCACGGACAGTCCGAGCGGTGGTCACGACGGTCTCCACCTGGGAGCGCTCAAACTCTTCCAGCGCGTCAATTAGGCGTTCCTTGCGGCTTTCTATCTCGGAGAGATCGCTTTCTGAATTCGAAAGAAATTGCTCTTTTATCTGTTGCAACCGGTCATCCAGCGACTTTTGCAAGCGGCTGTTGAATTGGGAAAGTTGGTCGACGCAGGCATCAACGGTCTTGGAAAGCTCGGAGCTTGCCTTTTCAAGCGCGTCCAGCATTCGTTGTGCAGTCGTTTCGAAATTCCCCGCCAGGGAATCATTCTTGTCGGCCATACCAGCTCCGTAATCCGTTTCAACCAGTAGGGGTAATACCCTAAAGGTTTATGCCCCCATTGTCATCCAACTAAGCGATCGCTTCTTTTATTGTAGATGTCTTGGAGCTAGGATGCCTGACTGTGTTTTGGCTGGCTTGAATCAGTTAAGTAGCTGCTTTGGCTGCCTCGCGCGCCTTGCTCGCCTGTTGGCGCTCGAGGCGGCTCAAGGCAGCTGTTGCCGCTTCCATAATTGTTTCCGAAAGCGTTGGGTGTGGATGGATGGTTACCACCAAATCTTCGAGCGTGGCTCCCATCTCAATCGCCAGCACCGCCTCGGCGATCAGTTCTCCCGCTCGCGGACCGACGATGCCGACACCCAATACTTGTCTGGTTTCGGGGCAGAAGAGTACTTTTGTTTGCCCGGCGGCAGATGCGAGAGTCTGTGCGCGACCGGAGGCCGACCAGGGGAATTTGGCAGATGCTACGGCCATTTCCTTAGCCTTCGCTTCGTTGTCGGTCAGCCCACACCAGGCTACTTCCGGTTCGGTAAAGACAACGGCCGGAATGGCCCGATTGTCGAAAGCTGACGACATTCCAGCCAGCACTTCGGCTGCCACGATGCCTTGCCTGGTTGCTCGGTGGGCTAGCATCGGCTGACCGGAGACATCGCCGATTGCCAGTATGCGTTTGTCGCGTGTGCGGCATTGTTCATCGATGACCACAAAGCCGTGCTTGTCGATTTCTACCTGGGTATTTTCCAAGCCGATGCCGTCGCTGTTCGGTCTGCGCCCGACCGCCACTAAGACTTTCGCAAAGGTCGCCGACGCTGGCGCGTCTTTGCCTTCAAATGTTACCGCCAGCCCGTCCTTGGCTTCTTTGACCGCGGTGACTTTCGTGCTCAACAAGATTGATTTGAACTTCTGTTGAAGGTGATTGGCCAGCGGGCGAACCAGATCGCGATCCACGCCAGGCAACAGACCATCAGTCATTTCGACGACCGTCACTTCACTGCCGAGCGCTGCATAAACTGTGCCCATCTCAAGCCCTATATAGCCGCCGCCCACCACCAGCAAGCTTGATGGCACGTCGCTTAAAGCCAGCGCTCCGGTTGAGTCGAGCAGGCGCTGGCTCTCAATTGAAAGATCTCGCAGCTTAACCGGACGAGAGCCGGTAGCCAGAATGGCATGTTTGAACTTGATTCTGGCTGGTGCGCCTTCCGCACCGTCTTCGATGCGCAGCGTTCGGGAGTCTTCGAAGATCGCCTTGCCTTGAAAAATCTCGATGCCGGCGCTTTTGCACATGCCGACGATCCCTTGCGAGAGCTTATCCGTGACGCTCTGCTTCCAGCTGCGCAGCTGGTCTACGTCTATCTCCGGCTTGCCGAACTTGATGCCGAAGGTCGCGGCAGTGGCAGCGCTGTCGACAGATTCGGCCGCATGGAGAAGTGCTTTTGATGGAATGCAGCCCTCGTGCAAACAGACTCCGCCCGGTTTGGGCTTGCTGTCCACAATTACACATTTTATGCCGAGCTCTGCCGCTCTTAAGGCGGCCGGATACCCACCCGGCCCCGCGCCAATCACAACCAGATCGACGTCCTGCGTCATCTCGCCTATGACCATGATCTAGCCCTCCACGAGCAGTTGCAGTGGGTCTTCCAACATGCCGGCGACATGCCTGAGGAACATGGCCGCTTCGGCACCATCACAAATGCGGTGATCGAATGAAATAGCCAGCGGCAATATCCAGCGAATCTCGATGTTGTTGTTCTGCCGAACTACCGGACGCTGAGCGGATCGCGCCATTCCCATGATGGCCGCTTCCGGATAATTCACCATCGGCACCATGCCGGTTCCGCCGATCGGACCGAGATTGGTCACGGTGAAAGTGCCGCCTTGCAATCTGTCTATTTCGATTTTTCCGTCTCTCGTCTTTTGGGCGATGTCCGTCAACTCCGCCGCCAGTTCAGCAATCCCTTTTTGATCTACGTTGCGAATCACCGGCACAATCAGCCCGCGATTGGTGGCTACCGCCACACCGATGTTGTAGTAGTGCTTGAGCACAATTTCACCGGTGGATTCATCCAGGCTGGAGTTGAACTGCGGGAACTGTTTGAGCGCCTGCACGACGGCTTTCAAAGCGAACACGGTTAAGGTCAACTTGCCGCCGTGCTTGAGCAAGCTTGTCTCGTGCTTCTGGCGCAGCGATTCCAAAAGAGTGATATCGGCTTCGTCAAAGCTGCTGACACGTGGAATATGAGTCCACGATTGAGTCATGTTGACAGCAATTTTCCGTCTGAGCGAACGCAGAGGCACCCGTTCGACCGGCCCATACTTGGAAAAGTCAGGCAGTTCGGACGGTTGAGCGGTCAGCGGCTGCGCGATAAATGGCTCGGAGGAAGGCTCGTTGTAGAAAGCCGCAGTGGCTTTTACACGCCCGCCGGCAGCGCCTTCGGCGAAGGCTCGCACGTCTTGGCTGAGCACACGCCCGGCCGGACCGGAGCCGTGAATTTTTGTCAGGTCTACACCCAACTCGCGCGCCAGCCGGCGAGTTGCCGGAGCGGCCGGCACTACGCGTCCAGCTCTGCTCGGTGCCTTGCCGTTTCCGCCGGCTGCTGGCGGGCTGACCGGCTGTTTGTTAACCGGTTGTTCTTTAATCGATGCCGTAGCTCGGCTGCCTTCATTGACCGCCGACGATTTCGCACCGACTGCCGCTGGCACTTCGGCGAATGTGATCATGACCGTGCCGACTTTTACGACGTCGCCCACTTTGACATGAACTTTTTCGACTGATCCTGCCACCGGCGATGGTATCTCGACGACGGCCTTATCGGTTTCGACTTCAAAGATCGGTTGATCTTCGGCGACGGTGTCTCCGGCTTTTACCTTGACGCCCAATATCTCCGCTTCGTGGATGCCTTCTCCGAGATCAGGCAGTTTAAATTCAATCGCCATGGAAACTCCCCTCGTTCACTTCTGTAAGGCGGCTGTCGTATCTAAAGTTAGAAAGCTAAGGTTGCACGGGCGGCTTCCAAAACCTTGTCGGTGTCAGGAAGGAAGAACCGCTCCTTGGAGAAGTACGGGATCGGAACGTCGTATCCGGTGACCCGGCGAACCGGTGCTTCCAAATACAACAGAGCATCTTCATTGATGCGTGCAATAATCTCCGAGCCGATTCCGCAAGTGCGGGGACCTTCGTGTACGACTACCGCTCTGCCGGTTTTGCTGACAGATTCCAGAATCGTTTCGCTGTCCATCGGAACAATCGACAATAAGTCGATTACTTCGGCATGGCAGTTATCTTCTTCTTCCAGCAGCTCGGCTGCTTCCAGCGTCGGCCGCAGGCTCGCGCCATAAGAGATCA
Organism: uncultured Candidatus Obscuribacterales bacterium; assembly: GCA_964607945.1. Classification (GTDB taxonomy): domain Bacteria; phylum Cyanobacteriota; class Vampirovibrionia; order Obscuribacterales; family Obscuribacteraceae; genus JAGVKB01. The sequence goes on along the minus strand of CAZSNX010000018.1, from coordinate 2,400 downwards.
ATGTAATATCGCTTCCCTTCTTTACTACCTGAGCCTGACCGATCGGCAGTGTCTCCACTTGATCCGGCACATCTTCCTTGAATGCCCGGTAGACTGCCTTCGGCTCGTAATAGATGACTGGATCAGGATCTTGAATGGCGCTGTGCAAGAGCGCTCTGGCGTTGCGCGGTGACGATGGTATCACTACCTTCAGACCGGGCGTGTGCGCGTAAATTGCTTCACGGCTTTCCGAGTGATGCTCGAGCGCTCGAATGCCACCACCGTAGGGCGCGCGCATCACCATCGGCACCGTTATCCGGCCGCGGGTGCGGTTGCGAAAGCGAGCGGCATGCGACTCTAGTTGATGATAATTGTAGTAGTCGAATCCGGAGAATTGAATCTCCGCTACCGGGCGCAAGCCATACACTGCCATGCCGATTGCGGTGCCGATAATGCCTGATTCGGCAAGCGGAGTATCGATTACTCGCGTATCGCCGAACTTGGCGTGAAGCCCTTCGGTGATTCGAAATACGCCCTCGTCCTTGCCGACATCTTCGCCCAGAACTACGACTCGCTCATCTCTTTCCATCGCCTCGAAGAGCGCTTTGTTGATCGCCTTCGCCATATTCATCTCAGCCATGTTAGCAGGTTCTCCTCAACTTTCTACTGTTATTCCGAGTCGGTTACTTGAGTTTCTTGCTGGTGTCAGCTGCAGCTACTGCCTTTCGCGAGGCGGTGCCGTGCTCGCCGGCGTCGGTCTGTCCTGTTCTTTTCTTGCGCAAGTGATCGGACAGTTCATCCCGCTGCCGCTCCAGCATCTTGGGTGTATCGGCGTACATGTAATCGAACATCGAAAGCGGGTTTAAGAGCTCCTCGTTTTGAGCGAGCGCCTCGAATCGGCGCACCGATTCTTTGATTTCGAGATCGATCTCCTCTTCGAGCTTTTGTTTGGCTGGCTCGTCCATCACGCCCTTGTCGGCCAAATACTTGGTGAAGCGAATGAGGGAATCCTTATTCACCCACTCTTTCGCTTCTTCTTCCGTTCGATAACGTTTGGGATCGTCTGCTGTCGTGTGCGGTGTGGTGCGATAAGTGAGACCTTCAATCAGCGTCGGCCCGCCGCCGCTTCTGGCTCGCTCAACGGCTTCCATCGTGGCCGCATAAACCGCAAGCACATCGTTGCCGTCTACTCTGATGCCCGGAATGCCGTATGCGACTGCCCGCTGCGCGACCGTCTCGCATTTCATCTGTCTGGACAGCGGTACCGAAATGGCGTACTGGTTGTTCTGGCAGACGAAGATTACCGGGGCCTTGAATACTGAAGCGAAGTTCAAACCTTCGTGGAAATCGCCTTCCGAGGAAGAGCCGTCGCCGAAGAAAGTAAGGACGACTTTCTTGTCACCCTTGATGTTCATAGCCATTCCCAGCCCGGCTGCATGCAGAAGTTGGCTGGCGACCGGAACACAATAAGGCAGGTCATTGACGTCTTCCGGTGGTCGGGCTCCTTCTTCGAAACCGCCCCAGTAAAGGAACAACGTCTCTAGCGGCCAGCCGCGATACAGCATTCCGGCAAACTCTCGGTAGGCTGGAACATGCCAGTCGCTCTTTTGAATGGCATAAACCGAGCCGATGCTGACAGCTTCGTGACCGGTGCTCTGTGGAAATGTACCGATCCTTCCTTGACGTTGCAAGTTGAGCATGCGCTCATCTGCCCGGCGGGCCAGAAGCATATAGCGGTACATCTTCTTGAGATCGTCGTTGGAGAGCTTGGGCTCGAGCTCCTTGTCGACCTTTCCGTGCTCGTCGAGAATCGAAAGATATTCGATATTGGCTGGCAGCTTAATTGGTTTTCTTGGCATGACTTAAATCACCGCTGGCGAGATTCCTTCAGGCTGATCCTGAGAGGTTATAGTCCGTAAGTGAAGACATCCTTCAAGCGCCGGGAAAACAGCTGCAAGCTGCTAAAATGCAGGCTGCTTGACGGTCTGTCGAACATCTCACAGTATGTCACAACCCGAGCTTCAGGGCCAATAAATTGCGCCGACTAGATCGCTAAAAAAGCCTGTATTTGAGCGGAAAGTTGAATGAATCATAAAAACACTGCTGACATCTGCGGGGCTGCCGAAATTGAGCAAAAACAACGCAAGTTCAAGCCGCCGTGGCTCAAGGTGAGCCTTCCGACTGGTGAGCCCTACCGGCGAATGAAGGAGTTGATGACCGATAGCAAACTGAACACTGTTTGCGAATCGGCAGCCTGTCCCAATCGCGGTGAGTGCTGGTCGAGATCGACTGCCACCATAATGATCCTCGGCAATATCTGCACGCGCAGCTGTGGATTTTGCAATGTAATTACAGGACGTCCCACCGAGCTCGATCTCGACGAGCCGCGCAGAGTTGCCGAGTCTGTCGAGAAGATGAATC